>NZ_KV817474.1:0-319 GCF_001814695.1 Streptococcus sp. HMSC066E07 | reverse complement strand
AGCCGGACATGCTCACGCTGATCGAGCTCGACGAAGCACAGATCGGCCGCATCGAAGCCAAGGTGGCCGGAGGTGCTTCGAACATCCAGGACATCTACCCGCTGGCGCCGCTGCAGGAGGGGATGCTGTTCCACCACCTGCTGCAGACCGAAGGCGATGCGTACATCACCTCGCACGCGCTGGGGTTCGACAGCCGGCAGCGGCTGGAGCGGTTCGTGCAGAGCTTCAACCGTGTGATCGAGCGTCACGACATCCTGCGCACGGCGGTGCTGTGGGAGGGGTTGAAGGAGCCGGTGCAGGTGGTGCAGCGGCATGCGGA
>NZ_KV817473.1:0-2513 GCF_001814695.1 Streptococcus sp. HMSC066E07 | reverse complement strand
GTATCGGAAGGTGCGGCTGGATCACCTCCTTTCTGGAAACAAGCAATTTAATTTAAACGCCCACACTTATCGGTTGTTGGAAGAAGCTGGTTGTCTTCGATATGAAGATGATTGGCGAATGGGTCTGTAGCTCAGCTGGTTAGAGCACCGTCTTGATAAGGCGGGGGTCGTTGGTTCGAGCCCAACTAGACCCACCAAATCTTCTGATATCTCGTGTGAGAGTTTGAGGGGGATTAGCTCAGCTGGGAGAGCACCTGCTTTGCAAGCAGGGGGTCGTCGGTTCGATCCCGTCATCCTCCACCAATAACTCGATGCTTATTCAACACCAAAGCGGCTTCCTGCGAAGGCATGAGGCTTCTTTGTTGTTGATCAGGATCTCTTGATCAATCGGCTGTTCTTTAAAAATTCATAGAGTCGAATCAGCGCTGCTGATGGAAACTGCACATTCGTAAAGGTTTAGTGCAGACCGTGCCATCAGCAGCAAGAATTTTTGATTGCGTCAAAAGAAACTTCAATTTCGAATCAATTCGATTTTTGAAGACGGCATAACGCGCCAGGTGAAAGACCTGGCAATTCCTTGATTGACTTTGGTTTCCGTGAGGAAACGTCAAAGTTATAGGGTCAAGTGAATAAGAGCACGTGGTGGATGCCTTGGCAATGATAGGCGACGAAGGACGTGATAGCCTGCGATAAGCTTCGGGGAGCTGGCAAATTAGCTTTGATCCGGAGATTTCCGAATGGGGAAACCCACCGAAAGGTATCGCATGATGAATACATAGTCATGCGAGGCGAACCGGGTGAACTGAAACATCTCAGTAGCTCGAGGAAAAGACATCAACCGAGATTCCGAAAGTAGTGGCGAGCGAAATCGGAGAAGCCTGTTAGTGATAGCACAAGACATAACGGAACGGCTTGGAAAGGCCGGCCATAGCGGGTGATAGCCCCGTACGTGAAATGACCTGTGTGGTACTGAGCTAACGACAAGTAGGGCGGGACACGAGAAATCCTGTCTGAATATGGGGGGACCATCCTCCAAGGCTAAATACTCATCATTGACCGATAGTGAACTAGTACCGTGAGGGAAAGGCGAAAAGAACCCCGGGAGGGGAGTGAAATAGATCCTGAAACCGCGTGCTTACAAAAAGTAGGAGCCCGCAAGGGTGACTGCGTACCTTTTGTATAATGGGTCAGCGACTTACATTCAGTGGCAAGGTTAACCGAATAGGGAAGCCGTAGAGAAATCGAGTCCGAATAGGGCGATCAGTCGCTGGGTGTAGACCCGAAACCAAGTGATCTATCCATGGCCAGGATGAAGGTGCCGTAACAGGTACTGGAGGTCCGAACCGACTAGTGTTGCAAAACTAGCGGATGAGCTGTGGATAGGGGTGAAAGGCTAAACAAACTTGGAAATAGCTGGTTCTCTCCGAAAACTATTTAGGTAGTGCCTCAAGTATTACCATCGGGGGTAGAGCACTGTTTTGGCTAGGGGGTCATGGCGACTTACCAAACCAAGGCAAACTCCGAATACCGATGAGTACAGCTTGGGAGACAGAGCACCGGGTGCTAACGTCCGGACTCAAGAGGGAAACAACCCAGACCGCCAGCTAAGGTCCCTAAAATTGGCTAAGTGGGAAACGAAGTGGGAAGGCTAAAACAGTCAGGATGTTGGCTTAGAAGCAGCCATCATTTAAAGAAAGCGTAATAGCTCACTGATCGAGTCGTCCTGCGCGGAAGATGTAACGGGGCTAAGCCAGTTACCGAAGCTGCGGATTTGCAATTTATTGCAAGTGGTAGGAGAGCGTTCTGTAAGCCTGTGAAGGTGCGTTGTAAAGCGTGCTGGAGGTATCAGAAGTGCGAATGCTGACATGAGTAGCGTTAAAGGGGGTGAAAAGCCCCCTCGCCGTAAGCGCAAGGTTTTCTACGCAACGTTCATCGGCGTAGAGTGAGTCGGCCCCTAAGGCGAGGCAGAGATGCGTAGCTGATGGGAAACAGGTCAATATTCCTGTACCGATTGTTAGTGCGATGTGGGGACGGATCTTAATAGGTCATCCGGGTGTTGGATATCCCGGTTTAGATGGATGTAGGCGTGCATTAGGCAAATCCGGTGCACATATACCGAGGCCAACGATCGAGCCAGCTTGCTGGTGAAGTGACTGAACGAGGTTCCAGGAAAAGCCACTAAGCTTCAGCTACACACGACCGTACCGCAAACCGACACTGGTGCGCGAGATGAGTATTCTAAGGCGCTTGAGAGAACTCAGGAGAAGGAACTCGGCAAATTGACACCGTAACTTCGGAAGAAGGTGTGCCCTATTAGTGTGAAGTGAACAACGGAGCATGAATGGGTTGCAAAAAATCGGTGGCTGCGACTGTTTATTAAAAACACAGCACTCTGCAAACACGAAAGTGGACGTATAGGGTGTGACGCCTGCCCGGTGCTGGAAGATTAAATGATGGGGTGCAAGCTCTTGATTGAAGTCCCAGTAAACGGCGGCCGTAACTATAACGGTCCT
>NZ_KV817472.1:0-214 GCF_001814695.1 Streptococcus sp. HMSC066E07 | reverse complement strand
CCAGCCGGTCCGCCGGGTACTCCGGGTCCAGCGGCACGTACGCACCGCCCGCCTTCACGATCCCCAGGATCCCCACCACCATCTCCACGGAGCGCTCCACCGCGATGCCCACCAGCACTTCGGGGCCCACGCCCTTCGCCATCAGGTGATGTGCGAGGCGGTTCGCTCTTGCGTTGAGTTCGCCGTAGCTCAGGGTCTCTGCACCAAACACCAG
>NZ_KV817471.1:302-3498 GCF_001814695.1 Streptococcus sp. HMSC066E07 | reverse complement strand
TCTCCTCGTTTTCAGTGCAATAAGTGACGGTACGCAAAGCTAGCACTGGCGCGGGGGTGGTCTGGGTAGACCGTTGATTTCATTGACTTTCCTGTTCGCTTTGTAAACGGGTATGGTGGCCTCCCACTTTTGAGGTTCACGATGCAGGGTTGGCACACAACGTTTTTGGGGATGCGTGGGCTCCCCCGCGATATCAGCGACTTCGAGATGAAGGCATTTTTCACCTTCGATGGTGCCGAGCGCGACGCAATCAATGCACGCCGAGGTGATTCCCACAAGCTTGGTCTGGCGCTCCATATTGGTTTCCTGCGCATGAGTGGGCGTTTGCTCGGTGCCTTTCGGGTAATTCCAGTAGCCTTGTGGCGCCACCTTGGCAACGAGCTTGGCATTGCAGCACCAGAAGTCGCCTCGCTGAGAGCCATGTATGAACGCGGGCGCACGCTATTCGATCACCAACAAGTAGCCTGCACGGTCCTTGGATTCCAGTGGATGAGCGAGCACCAGCGCCGCTCACTGGTACGTGAACTGCGCGACGAAGTGGCGCGCTGCGCCGACCGCGATCAGCTACTCGTGCGGGCGCGTCAATGGCTGTACAAGAACAAGCTGGTGATCGTGCACGAGCGGGCAATTCGGACACTGATTGCGGCGGCACTTGCCCAGCTTGAAGTTGAAACAGGCACCGCCATCGCCGCCAGCGTTGATCCAGCAACACTTGATCGCTGGCGAGCCTCAGTTTCAGAGCTGCGCCCAGATGGACAAACCCAGCAGAGTTGGCTATGGGCTGCACCGGCGAAACACTCAACCCGCCAAATCAGCGAGGTACTGGAGCGCATCGACCTGCTTTACACGCTGGACGTTCATAAGCACCTGGCAGACATCCCCGATCTCATCTTGCGCCGCTACGCGCGCCGACTTGTCTCCAGGCCGCCCTCAGCCGGAGCCAAGATCAAAGAGCCAGCGCGCACCGTGGAGGTCGCATGCTTTCTTCGGTATTGCCTGTTCACCACCACAGACCAGTTGATCCTTATGGTGCAGCGCCGGATCGCCGATCTGTGGCGTCAGGCTGCCGCCGATGTCCCCGCTACCGTCAATTGGGCCGCAATGTACAAAACGCTGCTCGGCGAACTTGTTGCCTTGAGCGCGCAAGGTGCGGTGCCAGATGCTGAGTTGCGTGCCCGTCTTGAAGCCTTGATCACCGAAACCCAGAAACGCAAACCACCGAGCAGGGCCTCCCTGGTCCGCGAGGGATTGATTGATGGAATTCGCCCCGTGCGGTCGTTGCTCGTCGCCATTGCAAAGCTGCCCTGGCAGGCCACCGGCGAGCATCCTGCCATCGAGTACCTTGCCAAGCTGCAAGCTTTATATCTCAAAGGATCCAGAAAGCTGCCAGTTGAAGTGGTGGCACCAAGTCTGGGAATGATCTGGCAGGTTTCGATCTCCAGCCCAGACCGGGAACGGGCGTTTCAGGCGTTGGAGGTGGCCACCCTGTTTGCCCTGCGCCGCGCGGTGCGCAATGGCTCGGTCTGGATTGAGCACAGCCTGAGCTTTCGGGGTCGTGCGCGCTTGTTCTTCACGGACGAGCGTTGGCAGGCAGAGTCCAAGAAACACTATGCCCGTCTATCGTTACCCAGCAAGGCTGCCACTTTCTTGAAGCCTTTGCTGGCCAGAGTAACTGCCGGTGTCGATGCGGTGGCCGCTGCAGCCCGCAGTGGCGTACTGCGCGTGGATGATGAACTCCATTTGTCGCCATTGCCCGCAGAGGACGAAGACCCAGAAGTGACCAAGCTGCGCGCGGCTTTGGATCACCGCATCGGTGAGGTTCAATTGCCGGAAGTGATTCTGGCCGTTGACGCCCAGGTGCGCTTTAGCTGGATCATGCTCGGACGTGAGCCGCGCTCTACCGACGAGCTGCTGATGGTCTATGCCGGCATCATGGCCCACGGCACCAGTCTGACTGCGGTCGAATGCGCGCGCATGATTCCGCAATTGTCTGCCACCAGCATTCGCCAGGCCATGCGCTGGGCGCGGGACGAACGGCGTCTGAGCCAGGCCTGCCAGGCTGTGCTGGAATTCATGCAGCGACACCCGATTGCCGCCACCTGGGGGCGGTCCGATTTGGCATCTTCTGACATGATGAGCATGGAGACCACCAAACGGGTGTGGCAAGCCCGGCTTGATCCTCGGCGCAACACACCTTCCATTGGAATCTACTCCCATGTAAAAGACCGGTGGGGCATCTTCCATGCGCAGCCCTTTGTGCTCAATGAGCGCCAGGCGGGCGTGGCCATTGAAGGTGTCATCCGCCAAGAAAAGCTGGAGACCAGCCAGCTTGCTGTGGATACCCATGGCTACACCGACTTTGCCATGTCACATGCCCGTTTGCTTGGTTTTGATCTTTGCCCGCGGTTGAAGGAACTCAAACAGCGCCACCTCTTTGTGCCACGCGGCACCAAAGTGCCCGCAGAAATCGCTGCGGTGTGCGAAGCCAATGTCGACGTCGCTTTGATCGAAAAGCATTGGGATAGTCTGGTGCACCTGGCAGCCTCGGTCATGAGCGGACATGCCAGTGCGGTGGCAGCTCTTGCGCGGTTCGGTTCTGCCGCCCAGGGCGATCCAATCTATGAGGCTGGCGTGCAATTGGGGCGGTTGCTGCGTACGGCGTTTTTGGCTGACTACTTTGTCAAGGACGCTTTCAGGAACGAGTTGCGCCGGGTGCTCAATCGGGGCGAGGCTGTTAACGCCCTCAAGCGCGCCATTTATACCGGCCGGATCAGCCCGGCGCAGGCCAAACGTGTCGATGAAATGCAGGCTGTGGCCGATGCGTTGAGCCTGATGGCCAACATCGTGATGGCGTGGAATACCTCACAGATGCAGGCGGTCCTGGATCGCTGGTCGAACCGCCGCCAGGTCATTCCACCGGAACTGATCGGGAAGATTGCGCCCACCAGGCTGGAGAGCATCAACTTGCGGGGTGTGTTTCGCTTCCCGGTTGACCGCTATGCTGACCAAATCCTGCCTTCGCGGCCAAATGCATCGATAACTGGCACCAATGGATGAAACCGACCACGGTTTGACGCCACGAATCGCAGATTTGAAAGTGAACAGGAAAGTCAATGAAATCAACGATCTACCAACACCACCTCCGCGCCAGTGCTAGCTTTTCGTACCGTCACTTATTGCACTGAAAACGAGGAGA
>NZ_KV817471.1:0-202 GCF_001814695.1 Streptococcus sp. HMSC066E07 | reverse complement strand
ACCGCCGCCAGGTCATTCCACCGGAACTGATCGGAAAAATTGCTCCCACCAGGCTGGAAAGCATCAACCTGCGAGGCGTGTTCCGCTTTCCTGTTGACCGTTATGCCGACCAAATCCTGCCCTCGCGGCAGGGAGCACCGATAACTGGCACCAACGGATGAAACCGATCACGGTTTGACGCCACGAATCGCAGATTTGAAAG
>NZ_KV817470.1:0-284 GCF_001814695.1 Streptococcus sp. HMSC066E07 | reverse complement strand
GCTGTAGTTTTACCACTAAACTACACCCGCTTAATCAATCAAATAATGGCGCGAGACGGAATCGAACCGCCGACACATGGAGCTTCAATCCATTGCTCTACCAACTGAGCTACCGAGCCTACCTATTGCGGGAGCAGGATTTGAACCTACGACCTTCGGGTTATGAGCCCGACGAGCTACCTAGCTGCTCCATCCCGCGCTATTCCTACTAAGGAGGATGTGGGATTCGAACCCACGCACGCTTTTACACGCCTGACGGTTTTCAAGACCGTTCCCTTCAGCCG
>NZ_KV817469.1:7496-7782 GCF_001814695.1 Streptococcus sp. HMSC066E07 | reverse complement strand
GTCGCGAGTTCGATTCTCGTCACCCGCTTTGAACAGAGATGTTCAACCATACCAAGTTTTTGGACTTGGGCGCGTAGCTCAGGTGGTTAGAGCGCACGCCTGATAAGCGTGAGGTCGGTGGTTCGAGTCCACTCGTGCCCATTTTAAGATATGGTCCGTTGGTCAAGGGGTTAAGACACCGCCTTTTCACGGCGGTAACACGGGTTCGAATCCCGTACGGACTATAAATTTTATTGGAGGATTACCCAAGTTCGGCTGAAGGGAACGGTCTTGAAAACCGTCAGGC
>NZ_KV817469.1:770-7396 GCF_001814695.1 Streptococcus sp. HMSC066E07 | reverse complement strand
CATGTGTCGGCGGTTCGATTCCGTCTCGCGCCATATTAGTTTAATATCAGGAAGGGTAGCGAAGAGGCTAAACGCGGCGGACTGTAAATCCGCTCCTTCGGGTTCGGGGGTTCGAATCCCTCCCCTTCCATACCTTTACGGGCATAGTTTAAAGGTAGAACTAAGGTCTCCAAAACCTTCAGTGTGGGTTCAATTCCTACTGCCCGTGTTTATTGTGAATATGGCGGGTGTGGTGAAGTGGTTAACACACCAGATTGTGGCTCTGGCATGCGTGGGTTCGATCCCCATCACTCGCCTATTTTATATTATTGGGGTATAGCCAAGCGGTAAGGCAAGGGACTTTGACTCCCTCATGCGTTGGTTCGAATCCAGCTACCCCAGTTTAACTTTGCCGGCGTGGCGGAATTGGCAGACGCGCTGGACTCAAAATCCAGTGTCCGCAAGGACGTGCCGGTTCGACCCCGGCCGCCGGTATTGCTTAAGTTTAGAAACGTTGATAAATCAGCGTTTCTTTTGTTTTTGTTCAAAATTTGTTCAAAATAGTTTCTACTGGCTTAAACCGTGGAAAAAGTCACGGATTTTATTGTCTTCACGGATAGCTTTTTCTTTGATTAAATGCCCGTAAGTCTCGCTGATTTGCTGAATATCTTTATGTCCCATATTCTTGGCGATTGCCCAGATGTCTATATCCATTGCCAGAAGTGTGCTTGCGTAAGTATGTCTTAAACCTGTGCTCGTCATATTTGAAGGAGTAATGGATAATTCAGATAGTATCTTCTTTAATTGTTTATTGACTGCTGAATTTGTGGGTAGTCCAGATTGTTTATCAAAGAACAAACATTTGTCTGGATTAGAAACTTGATGGCTTCTTAAAACATACCTTTGTTCAGCCTTTAGCTTTTGTAAAATAGAGACTGTAGTATCATCAATCGGAATGTCACGGATAGAAGTTTCTGTTTTAGCTTTTGTCCAGCTTTTTCTTGTGCAATCATAGCGTCTATATGTTTTAATGGTCTTATTTTCAATATGGATACAATCCCAAGTTAAGCCAAGAACTTCTCCAAACCGCATACCTGTTTTCAGTTGGATATATAAGAGGTATGGAATGACGGATTCTTGATAATCGAGGAGATATTCTAGATACTGACAAAGTTTTTAATAATCTTCTAAGCTATGGATATATCTTTCATTCTTAGACTTTGGTGATTCTCTGCCAGATAGTACGACCCCTTCTGTGAATAAATCTATACTAAGCTTATCTTGTCTAGCAAAAATAAGGACACTTCGTATCTCTGCATTTAGACGGCTGACATTATCATGACAATTTGTTTCAGCGTATTTATTGATAAATGCTTGATATTGGCTGGATGTGATGGATATAGCAGGTGAATCTCCAAAGTATTTTTGAATAAACTTTCCACGCAAGCGATGCTTGTTTTGTGTAGATTCCATTTTATTCAGTGGGATGATTTTTAAATGGTACCATTTTTCCCACAATTGGAAGAGACTGATGTTTTTATCAATGACCTTTCCTTGATGTAATTTAATTTCTTGGGTCAAACCTTCAATTTCAGCTTCTTTTTTGGTTTTAAATCCTGATTTTGATGTAATATAGTTCCCTTTTTTGTCAGTGATCCGATAAGACCACTTCCCTTTTTTCCCTCCGCGTTGCGTAATGTATAGTGACATGGTTCCCTCTTTTCTAAGAAATCGATAACCAAGGTTTTATCTTGGTTATCTTGTCATAATTCAAAAATTTTTGCAAAATGATCCTCAAAAAATTCTTTGGTTTTGCTTGCCAGAAAGTAATAGCGTCCGCCTTGACTATCTGGGTATTTCACAAAGCCATTGCTATTTTTATCAATGTCAATTTGCTTACGAATTTCAGGCTTATAAAGCACGTTTTCGAGTAACCATGGACGAGAGACGGAAAGAAGTTCTAAAACCTCAGAGAGCGTCAGATAACGCCCTTTTGAGGAGATTTTTTTGAGTTCTTCATATTCGGAACGGTCAACGATAATTTTATCGGATGGGAGTTGTATCGTAATATTTTTTAAGTCAATTTGTAGGGTGGTTGGTTTCATAGGCAGTTAGTCCGTATCCATTTCTTGGTCAATGATGGTCACATCTTTGATGTGTCTGCTTTCGTGATAGCGTTTTGATTCTATAAATTTTACCCGTGGTGCTAGTTCACTTCAAAATACCATAAAAACCCATTTGGACTGTACTGTAAGTGACAAAATCAACAGGAGGTCATCCAAATGAGTCATTTACAGAATACCGCTAATTCTCATTACTTGGAATGGAACATAGGTCAATTATCAAAAATTTGTCAGATGCTCTGTCGAAACTATTGCTCAGATTCGATACTTTTTTAGCAATTCCGCCTGTAGTCGTAACTGTTCCACTTCGGATAGCTGTTCCATTCCTTTACCGTAGGTATATTGTTTCCCCACGGGTTGATGGAAACGGTGCAGTTCATCATTTCGATACCATCGCCACCAGGTCTTGACCTGACTAACATTTTTGATGCCCAGGGTCTCCATGATAACCTTATTGGGCTTACCTGCTTTCTTCATTTCGATACAGGCTAACTTAGTTTCTACCGAATACGCTTTTTTGACCATAACAAAACACTCCTGTTTCTAGTTTACTAGATTTCAACAGGAGGTTTTTCTTGTGTCTCATTTTATGGGGCTAGTGCCGTTTTCATCAGGATTTTTATTGACAACCATTAGAGGTTCATATTCATCGTTGACTTTTTTCATGTAATGTTTTAAATTGTTTCTAAAATTTGAATAGACGACCGCTTCTATTTTATATTACCTCATTTTAAGACTATTCTTATTAGAACACTTGACAGGAAATTGTACAAGTGTTAGCAGCTAGTTTTAACCCTCTTGTTTTAAAAAGTTGAAAATAAAAAAGATAGTTTACCGCTGTTGCATAACTATTCGTTACAGATATACCATTATCATTTTATACACCATTATTGAAGTAAAAAATAGTTGGATTTTGATGCGAAAGGGCTTTCGTATATATGCATCATAACTGATTGGTGCGCTTGTCTAGACTAATTGGGATTTAAAAGTTGTTAGCGCTTTAGATTACTCTTTTATCAATCACCTATTGTTTATCTGTAATATATCTATGTTTCTTTACAAGGTGCAAACAAATGTAAAATACTTCTGTAATGAGATTAAATAAATCTGTGAAAATGCTGTAATCGGCTTGACATTTGAGGAAAATATTAATATCATAAAAGTGAATAGTTTTTTAAACTAGGCCTTAACATATCCAATATGTTAAAATATTGAGAGGATATTTAGAATGAAAAAAAGCAGGTTCTTTTTAGCGTCAACGGCTGTATTGTTATCAGCCTTAGGTGCAAATCCTGTGTTGGCTAGGGATGTTGAGCGCTCTAGCTCCACAACGATTGTCACACCGACTGTTGACAGCAATAAAAAGGCTTCTACTGAAACGCCAGAGTCTAAGCAGGGAAATGCAAATACCTCTACGGCTGTGACGCCGGCTGCTCCTGTAACTCCTGACAAGTCCACGTCAGTTGCTTCAGATAAGGATAAGCCAAGCGTGTCAGACAAGGTAGAGGCACCAAAGACAACGCCAACAACACCGACTGCGCCAGAAAAGGACAAGTTGGAACCGTCGGATTCCTCAAGTAAGGTAGAACCGCTGAAGATAGCCCCTGTACCACCGGCTACACCAGATAAGGATAAGTCTGGAACATCAGACTCTGAGTCTTCAAAGCCAAATCAAGCGGAGCCAGAAAAGAAATATGGTGATGTAACGGTTGAGTACAAGAGTAAAGATGGTACTTTGATTGCACCAAAAGAGCTGGATACACCGACTTCTGAAGTGGGAACGGACTACGATACGACCGACCAACGAAGAGAAACCATTATCAGTTCAGAAGGTAAGAAATACCGCCTTGATCTAAAAGCTACTCAGGGGTACGAAAAAGGAAAAGTCCTTGAAGGAAATACCAATATTACTTATTACTATGATCTGGTCACAGAAACGCCAGACTCTAATAAGGTGGTGCCACCGAAGACAGATCCCGCTCCACCAGATAAGGATATACCAAGTACACCGGATTCTTCTAGTAAAGTAGTGCCTTCGCAGGATAAAGCTCAAGTGCCAAGTGTTTCGGCTACCCCCTCATCAGATTCATCGGTTAGCCCAGATACTTCTATAGCAGATACAATCGCACCGACAGATACAATACCAACTGATGAAGCAATAGATGCAAAAGATACGGTCAATCCGTCAATTTTGACTGAAAAGAGTACGGACGAGACAACAATTTCAGATATGGACTTGAAAAAGGATGAAACATTCAGTCTTGACAATGCTTCATCTGTGACTACTAAAAAAGGTGACACGATTGACAATCCAATCAAATCAATCATCTCACCAGCTGATCCGCTTTTGACGGACAAGGGCTTTGAGATTATTGGTAATGATCAAGGAGAAGTCACTATCAAAAACGCAGACGGTTCTAAAACATCTGTACCAGCTGCGCAAGTAGGTGCTAGGGCAAATCCTGATGGAACGGTCACTGTCAAATCAAGTAATGGTAAGTTTACATTGTTGCCAGATACGGGGGAAGCAACCACGATTCTTGCAACGATTGGTTTATTTATCTTGGCTCTATTAGGCTTCAAAAAAGTCAAGCCTTTTGAGAAAGATAATTGGTTAATTGGGTAATTATTAAAAAGAAAAGAGGAATTTTATGTTTCATAATAGCAAAACGAAGGGTCATGGTTCGATCCGGAAAAACAAAGTTTATGGCACCATTGGTATCTTGACGCTTGGAACAATTGCAATCCTTAGCGCTCACCAAGGTGTAGCTGCTGATGAAGTAAAGGCAACGAAGCCAACAACGCCAGCTCCAGTGGCGGAAGCTTCTGATACAAGTCTTGCTGCACAATCAAAAGCAGCAGCAACTGAAGCAGCTAGCAGCTCTACAGCAGCAATAACCACTGCAAAAGCTGAAACAACAGCACCAGCAGGAGCTACTTCAACAGCTGACACTACAACAGCGTCAGCGACTACAACAACTGAAAGTGCAGCTACGCAACCAGCCACAGCACCAGTAGCGAGTACAACGCCAGCAGCAACAACTGCAACGCCTGAAACAACGCCCGCTCCTGCTACAACAGCAAAAGCTGAAGCAACTACTCCTGCGCCAGCAGGAGCAGTATCAACCTCAGACCCAGTAGCTACTCCGGTAGATCGTACGGAAGGTTCAAAAGTAACTGTCGAAAACCAAAAACTAAAAGATGCGATTTCTGAAGCAAATGGTTATAACATTGATGTTAAGCAAAATCAAAATGACAACATTGGAACAGCGAACAACCAAGTAGAGTCAGATGCTAAAAAGGACCTTGCCAACACTCTTGAGGAAACACAAGCAACTCGTATCAAGACGGGGGTAGATGCCTATAAACGCGACCTAAAAAAAGCGCAAGCAAACACCGGCACTCCAGGCTATCTAAGTGAAGTTGTCAGCCAAGGCTTGAAATTTGAACGGGAGCCTAATGCTAAATTGTCTATCACTGGTACCACTGAATTTGGTCAAAAAGATATGAATAATATGTCATATGAGGAGTATGTGAAATCTGGTGGAACGTTTGCAAACAATCCAATCCCAGCATTTACAACGAGACTGTCAGCTGGTGGAAGCCGGTTTGTCATCCCTAAAATTAAAAGCGGACAAACCATTACGGCTACTTATACGGGCCTCCAAAATTCTAAATATAATGGAGTAAGTATTTCAAAGGTTACTTATGAGGTAACGAATTTAAACCCTAAAACAGGTATCGTTGGTTTTGCTGAGAAGGATCCGACGAGAGGGATTTACACTTTTTATGACATAAATGTACCTTCTAGATATAAAGTTGTTGCTCGCTTCTATGATGCTGATGGCAATGTTATAAACTTTAAAAAAGATAACCCTGCAATTTTGGCTCTAACAAGTTTAACCAAAACAGAACCTAAGACTGGAAAATTGGCTGGTCTGAAGCACGAAGAAAGCATAACAGATTATAATTTCCGACCAGTAAAGATTACCGGTTCTTTGGTTGAAAAACAAACCGATGGACGTTTGGCAGCAAATATTGTCACTGACGGCATTAAAGACGACTATGATGATCCAAATTTCTATAAAATGGGGATTGCGGGTGTGGCAGAAAGCGGAGATTCAATTTCCTTTGTGATGCAGCGGACTACACAATGGGATAGAGGTTATTGGTTAGCTATTACAAGCAAATTACCATCTCGCTTTACTCTTGTAAAACCAGATCTTGAATACAATCTGGTTGAATACAATCTTGCAGGGAATGTCTTGCTGGATAACTATATTCAAGGGACTACTACTAAACTAACAAATACTCAAACGGTTAAACCTACGGGAACTCCTGTTGGTGAAGACTACACAACAACACACCAAGACAGAATCACAACAGCGGATGGCAAGATCTATAAATATGTGTCATCAACTAATAATACAACAGGTAAAGTTAAATTAGGTACGACGAACGTAGCAAACTACTATACAGAAGTAAAAGGGAATGTTGTTGTTGACTACCAAGATAAGCAAGGCA
>NZ_KV817469.1:385-670 GCF_001814695.1 Streptococcus sp. HMSC066E07 | reverse complement strand
TCGAAGGAACAACCCGCGTTGTCTATGTTTATGATAAGCTTGAAAAACCAGTAGAGAAATATGGTAATGTTGTTGTTGACTACCAAGATAAGCAAGGCAACACTCTTTCTCCACGTATTGTGGATACACCAGACACATCAGTAGGAACGGCCTACGATACAACTGACCACAAACCGTCTACGATTACAACAGCCGATGGAGCAAGTTACCGCATTGACCCTACAGCTACACAAGGTAAAGAAAGTGGTAGAGTTGTCGAAGGAACAACCCGCGTTGTCTATGTTT
>NZ_KV817469.1:0-285 GCF_001814695.1 Streptococcus sp. HMSC066E07 | reverse complement strand
TTGTTGTTGACTACCAAGATAAGCAAGGCAACACCATTGCTCCGCGTATCGTAGATACACCAACTTCACGGGTTGGTACTTACTATGACACAACTGATCACAAACCAACTACCATTACGGCGGATGATGGCACAACTTATCGTATTGATACCAATGCTACACAAGGTCACGAGAGTGGTCAGGTTGTCGAAGGAACAACCCGCGTTGTCTATGTTTATGACAAAGTTGAAAAACCGGTAGAGAAGAAATACGGTGATGTTACCGTTGAATACAAGAACAAAAGCG
>NZ_KV817468.1:0-382 GCF_001814695.1 Streptococcus sp. HMSC066E07 | reverse complement strand
AAACGCCCACGCTTATCGGCTGTAATTTTTTAACGAACCTCGAAGCAACTTGTCGTTTACTTCGTTTGCTTTGCTGCGATCAGCGAAGCCTTGTAGTCTAGCATGATTTTTAAAGAATCATCAAACTTTTTTCGCCTTCTATTTCTTCGTTATTCGCAGCTCACAATTTTCATTGTCAGCCGCCGAAGTCATTTCAGCGGAGCCTTGTAGTCTAGCACGATTTTTTCAAATCTCACCAAACTTTCTTGGCTTTTCGCTTCAACCAACCTCTTTCGCAACCCGCAACTCTCATCGCAAGCCACTGAAGCAGCTCGTTTCAGCGAAGCCTTCGATTATGCACCGTTTTTTCAAACCGCGTCAACTTTCGAAGACTTTTTCTTCA
>NZ_KV817467.1:0-335 GCF_001814695.1 Streptococcus sp. HMSC066E07 | reverse complement strand
CAAAGTTATAGGGTCAAGCCGCACGAGCAATTAGTATCAGTTAGCTTAACGCATTACTGCGCTTCCACACCTGACCTATCAACGTCCTGGTCTTGAACGACTCTTCAGGGGGCTCAAGGCCCCGGCAGATCTCATCTTGAAACGAGTTTCCCGCTTAGATGCTTTCAGCGGTTATCTCTTCCACACTTAGCTACTCGGCAATGCCACTGGCGTGACAACCGATACACCAGAGGTGTGTCCACTCCGGTCCTCTCGTACTAGGAGCAGGCTTCCTCAAATCTGCAGCGCCCACGGAAGATAGGGACCAAACTGTCTCACGACGTTTTAAACCCAGC
>NZ_KV817466.1:1452-162108 GCF_001814695.1 Streptococcus sp. HMSC066E07 | reverse complement strand
CCCATCCGCTCGGCTGACACTATAAACCAAAACTAGTTCACTTCGTCCGCCGGGCGGACGGAAGAAATATGATGCAATTTTGAAGATTTAGCAAAAAATAGTTGTGAGACAGAGCAATTGCATTTTAGCTTTGTGCCGCTAAGGATAGAAAAACACGAACTCGTCCAGATTAGCTAACTGCTAGTCAAGACAGGGTTCGTGCTTTTATTGTTTCGTTGGAGTTTTGTTTTGCTCCTTTATTCGTTAGGCTTCTTTCTTGGCAAACTGACTTGTATATAAGTCGTAATAGAAACCTTTATCAGCTAAAAGCGATTCGTGAGTTCCTTGCTCAATGATTTGTCCATCTTTGAGAACCAAAATCTTATCTGCCTCTTGAATCGTCGATAAGCGGTGAGCAATGACAAAGCTTGTCCGTCCTTGCATGAGGTTCTTCATCGCCTTTTGAATCAAAAGCTCTAAGCGCGTATCAACCGACGAGGTTGCTTCATCCAAAATTAAGATTTTGGGATTTGCCAATAGTGCTCGCGCAATGGTCAGCAATTGTTTTTGTCCTAGCGAAATATTGCTGGATTCCTGATTCATTTCCATATTATAGCCACCTGGAAGCGTCCGAATGAAATGATCGACATTAGCTGCTTTGGCGGCTTCCACAATCTCTTCATCTGTCGCATTCAGATTTCCAAAGCGCAAGTTTTCTTTGACTGTTCCTTCATAAAGCCAAGCGTCTTGCAAGACCATACCAAATTGTTTGCGGTAATCTTGGCGCGATAAGTTGCGAATATCGTGACCATCCACAGAAATTGAACCTGCTGTTACATCGTAAAAGCGCATGAGTAGATTGATGAGGGTGGTCTTTCCGGCACCTGTTGGACCGACAATCGCCACCATTTCGCCCGGCTTAACCTCTAAGTTGAAGTCTCGAATGAGCGGTTTGTTTTCCACGTATTGAAAGTCAACATGCTTGAAGCTGACCTGACCTGTCAAATCATGTTCCAGCCGCTCTTTCGCATCTGTTACTTCGTCTGGTTCATCCAAGACTTGGAAAACACGATCCAGCGAAGACTTAGCACTCTGCAATTGCCCAGCTAGTTGCGTTAAGTTTTGGATTGGTTGGTTTACTTGCCACACATATTGTACGAATGCTTGCATGTTCCCAATTGTTAATTGTCCAGAAATGACTTGCAAACCACCAACAACTGCTACAAGCAGATAAGTCAAATCTGAAATTGCGTTCAAAATTGGCATCATCAAGCCAGAAATAAAACTAGCTTTGAATCCGACTTCTTGGAGGTTTTGCGTGATTTCTCGAAAATCGTTTGAAGATGTTTCTTCACGGCCATAGAGTTTCAGCACATTAAAACCAGTTAGATTTTCTTGAACAAATCCATTCATGACACCTAGCGTATCTGCTTGCTTTTTAAAATACGGTTGTGATTTTTTCAAAATAAAGTTTGCCCCCAAATAGGTCAACGGAATGCTAGCAATCACTATCAAAGCCAGTTGAAAATTAAGATACAAGACCATTCCGATAACTAAGGTAATGGTCAAAACCGCATTTACAACTTGTAAGAATGATTGTTGAAGCGCATTTGAGACAGTTTCTACATCACTGGTAAAGCGCCCTAGCAAATCTCCAAATTGATGCTTATCAAAATAAGAAACTGGAATTTGATTAATTTTAGAACTCAACTCATTACGCATGTCACGTACTGTATTTTGCACTGCATTGGTCATAAAATAATTAGAATAGTAAGACCCAATTTCATAGAACAAACCACGCAAAAGGTAAAGTGCCATTACTCCAAAGACATATGTTGTGTTTATACTGGCGCCTTCGACTCCTTTTGCTATGTCCAGCACATTTCGTGTCAATTCTGTAATAGCAAGACCAAGTACAAAAGGCTCTAGCACGCTCATCACAATACTCACTACCTTCAAAAAGATAGCAAGGATTACTGAGAGTTTATAAACTTTTAAGTAACTCCACAAGCGCATAAAACTATGTTGTTTCATCTTTCCCTCCTATTCTTCTGTTAGTGATTGACTATTAAGCTGAGAATTAGCAATTTCGCGATAGATATCGTTATCTTGCAACAATTCTTCATGCGTTCCACGACCAACAATTTCTCCCTTATCCAGAACAATAATCTGATCTGCATCCATAATGGTTCCCACGCGTTGTGCTACAATCAATACAGTAGCATTTTGCGTAACTTCTTTGAGTCGACTTCGAAGAATGGCATCGGTCTTATAGTCCAACGCAGAAAATGAATCATCAAAGATATAAATATCTGGCTCTTTTACGACTGCCCGCGCAATGGAGAGACGTTGCTTTTGACCACCAGAGAGATTACTCCCTCCTTCTGCCAAATGCGTTTCAAAACGCTCTTCCTTGCTTTCAATGAAGTCCCTTGCTTGTGCCACATCTGCTGCTTGCACCAATTCCTCACGACTAGCATTTTCTTTCCCATACCGCAGATTTTCTGCGATTGTGCCGGTAAAGAGCAGAGCTTTTTGTGGAATGAAACCTATCTTCTGCCGTAGTGCTTTTAGATTATAAGAACGCACATCCACTCCGTCCACTAAAATCTTTCCTAAAGTCACATCATAAAAGCGCGGAATCAATTGCACCAATGAGGACTTCCCTGAGCCGGTCGAGCCGATAAAAGCAATCGTTTCACCAGGCTTGGCTTTGAAGGAAATATTATGCAAGACTGGACTCTCTGTTTCACCAGGATATGCAAAGGTAACATTATCAAACTCTAAATAACCATGACTATCTGTCTCAGTCACACCATCTTCGTTTGGATTGATTGAAATGGGCATTTCCATTACTTCTTTCAACCGTTCACTCGAAACAGCAGTTCTAGGATACATAGTAAACAAGCTAGACAGCAACAGAAATGACAGCAATGCATGAAAACTGTATTCGATAAAAGCAACTAAATCGCCAATTTGCAAATCTCCTGTACCTAGTGGTTTTAAAGCAAAGCAGACAATGGCAACAATCATCGCGATGATAATTTGAACAAAAAGAGGTTCTGTCAAACCAGTTAACTTGAACAGACGATTCGAATTATTCGCATAAATGTCATTTTGTGAAGCAAAACGCTCTTCTTGAAATTCTTCTCGAGCAAAAGCACGAATAACGCGCAGCCCCATTAAATTCTCACGTGCGTATTGATTGATTTTATCTAACGTTTTTTGTTGTTTTTCTGATAAAGGACGAGTCTTGACTGCTATATACCAAACGACAATGCCGAGAAAAGGAACGGAAATTGCGACAATCCAAGCTAAAGAGGGGCTGGTGACAAAAATCATCATCACACTGGACATCATCATCATAGGCGTGACGACACCCATTTTTAAGGATTGCTCTGCAAATTGCATGAGAACAAAGGCATCACTGGTAATCCGTGTCACCAAAGACGAAACGCCAATTTGCTCATATTCATGATGCGAATACTCTTGCAATTTATCATACACATCATTGCGCATGTCACGTACCATGCTCGTCGTTAATTTCCCAGCAGCATAGGCAAGGACAATCCGTCCAAAGACTCCTAGCAAAATGACAATGAGCATCACAATTGCCCAATAATACAAACGATTGCTCTCTCCTCGATTAATCCCTTCGTCAATCATTCGTGCCAAAACAGTCGGCAAACCGAGATTCACCACAACAAAGAAGACAGCACCAAAGAAATCCAACATCAACCATTTGGGATATTTTTTCAAATAAGACCAAATATACTTCATGTTTCTCCTTTCTCCTCATAAAACAAATCCACAATAAAAAAGCACTAACGTACTTTTTAGACAAAATGGGAGTGGGACAGAACTTATCTTGAAAAATTTAAGTTCGTGGTCCCACCCCCGCGAGGGTGATTAGGTGCTCTTTCGAGCTTGAAAAGCGAATAAAGAGTCCAATCACCTACTGCGTCATTCGCTTATCACTAAATTAGATAGAGGCTGAGATACTTTTTGTCCGACCTCATGTAACAATAGTATAACAAAAGGATGATATAAATGCAACACTAGCAATAATCTAGTTGGTAACGGTCACTTCTCCTGTTTGATAATTTAGCCGAAGTCCTGTCTGTACGTTGGGAACAAAGACATTCATTTCCAAGCTACTATCGCTTGATTTAGCTTCAATATGCGAACCAACTGGCACTAAATCCTGTTCATTGGCATAAATCAAAGTCACCCGATACCGAACTCGTTTATTATTGTCTAGTGCCTTGCGAACCTTTGTTTCATAGAAATTTTGACCCGTAGAATGACTAGTATTTGCTTGATTAGCCCAAGCTGTTTGCACAGCTATATTTTTCGGGTTACTGGTCGAAGCATCAAACCCTTTCAAGTTACCAATCAAAGCATAACCCAACAAATGTCCTCGGTCAACTGCATGGTTGTATTCACCTGATAAATGCTTGACTTGATGCCAACCAGCAGGCGTCCAAGTCGTGGAGCCATTTCCTGTTTCTTCACGACTTCTATATTGGCGAGTTGTTTTGGATAAAAGAGCATTTGCAACCGTCGGAACGGTCTGACCTCGGACGAGTTTAGTCTTATTATCCGCATAAGGAACGCTTGCAACTTTAGCATCCAATGTTGTTTTATTTTCATTGATTGTGAAGGCTCCTGCCCCATTCCATTCAATCTTTCCTTTGAGTTGCCGTTTAACGGACTCTGTCAAAACACTCTGTGCTAATTCTTGACTGGGTGCTGCATGATTCGTCCGAATACTTCGATTAATAGCAGTGCTGTCAGAAGGCTTCGTACTACCATGATGATTGCTAAAAGAATAACCTCCCAGCGCAAGAACCAGTGCTATAACCAAACCAGCTACACTTTGTGCTACTTTCTGATTGGATTTCTTTCTCGCCATTTCTCCCCCTTTTAAATAAATAGGAAGCGGGACTCAAAGCCAATTTCTACGAAATCACGACCTCTGTCTCACTCCCTTTTTCCTATCAATATTATTGTCTATTGTCCTGTGAATTTGCTGATAATCTCCTGCCACTTATCTGGCGATAAAATAGCCCATGGATTTTTTCCACCATAACCAACAACTAAACCGAGTGCAAACAAAATCAAACCCAACAATAAGACTATCAGAACAATTCCGACTTGTTTTCCAACATATTTCAAATCATTATTCATCGTCTTCTTCCTTCACTCGCTTAATAGAAGCACCTAAGTTAGCCAACTTTTTATGGAACTGATAATATCCTCTGTCCAAATGAGTTAGTTGTCCTACTTTTGTTTCACCTTCTGCAACCAAGCCTGTTAAAATCAGCGCGGCACTCGCACGCAAGTCTGTTGACATCACCTCTGCCCCTTGCAAGGCTTGACCACCAACGATACGAGCTGTGTCCCGCATAATTTCTGAATGTAAACCCATCCGACGCATTTCTTCCAGATGTTGAAAACGATTCTCAAAAACAGTCTCAATCATGGTAGACTCACCCTTGGCAACCGTCATCAAAGCTGTAAATTGCGCCTGCATATCTGTCGGGAAACCTGGATGCGGAAGAGTCTTCACATTGACCGCTTTTAACTTGGATAAATCCGAACAAATCCGAATTCCTTCGTCCTCTTCGGTAACAGACACACCCATTTCCATCAGTTTCGCAATGAGGGGACGATTATGCTCCCAGATAGCATCTTGCACAAGAACATTGCCACCTGTCATAGCAGCTGCTACCATAAAAGTTCCAGCTTCGATACGATCTTGCACCACGCTATGACTTGTCCCAGACAATTCCTTAACCCCAGTAATGGTTAATGTTTCCGTACCTGCTCCACGGACTTTAGCCCCCATTTTGTTTAACAAAACGGCTAAATCCACAATTTCAGGCTCCCGAGCTGCATTTTCAATAACAGTCACACCGTCTGCTAACGTTGCTGCCATCATAATGTTTTGTGTCGCCCCTACACTTGGAAAGTCCATATAGATATGAGCTCCATGCAATTGGTCAGCTTTTGCTTCGATAAATCCAGCCGTCTGCTTAATTTCTGCTCCCATTGCCTCTAAACCTTTCAAATGAAGGTCAATAGGACGGCTTCCAATCGTACAGCCACCCGGCATGGAAACTTTTGCGTGACCATTACGCGCCAAAATAGGTCCTAATACAACAATTGAAGCACGCATTTTACTCACATATTTATAAGGCGCTTCTTCACTCAACGGCTGTGTAGCATCCACCGTAATCCGGTTTTCTTCTTGCTCAAAAGTCACTTTTGTATTCAATCCACGAACCACATTGTTCATCGTAAACACATCTGATAGAACCGGAACATTGGTTAGAGTTGTTTTCCCTGTCGTCGCTAGAATAGTTGCTGCAAGCAAAGGCAAAACAGCATTTTTGGCACCTTCAATTTTAACCGAACCAACTAATGGATTCGAACTGCCTTGTATAATAATTTTATCCATATTTTCTCCAAAACACTTATTTTATTACTTTTCTCATCTTATAAATTGCTATTAAACACATCACGTCCTAATGTATAGAGACTGAGGAAGAAAGAGCTGAGCAAAAAGCCTAATGCAATACTAAGCAATAAAATCAAAAAACGAATTCTAAAAGCATTGTCAGCATTCACTTTCAATAGTTTTTCCCAATTCACAACAGTAGAAAGTAAGTGAAATGAAAGAAAAATAAAGATCATATGGCTACTAAGCGTAAAAATTAACTGAATCATATTCCCATTATACCAAAAAAATAGATGAGAGCAAACTATCGGACACGAATCATGTACCGATAACAAAAAAGCCATTATAAAAAAGGCCAATTGGCCTTTTTTATAATCTTGTTCCAACGTTAATTCGGTTAATGGCACGTTGAAGAGCGATTCTGGCACGACGTTCTTGGTCAATCAAATGCTTTTCATGTGCTTCTTCAATAGCACGTTCAGCACGTAATTTTGCTCTTTCAGCACGACTGATGTCAATATCGCGAGCACGTTCGGCAGAGTCTGCAACAATGGTGATTACATTATCAGCTACTTCGACAATTCCACCATTCACAGCAATCCAATTGACATGATCTTCATCATCAATCCGCTTCACTTTGACCTCATCGACAGCCAAAACAGCAATCATATTTTCATGATGCGGTAAAATCCCCATTTCTCCATCAAGAGTTTTAACGGAAACAAACGTTGCATGGTGGTCAAAAACTAGACCATCAGGTGTCACGATTTGTACTGTCATTTGAGCCATAGGTCACCTCTTAAAATCCCATTTTTTCAGCTTTAGCAACGACATCTTCGATAGAACCAACACCACGGAAGGCATCTTCAGGGAGATGATCATATTTTCCTTCAAGGATTTCCTTAAAGCCACGAACTGTATCAGCAACTGGTACATAAGAACCTGGTTGCCCAGTAAATTGTTCAGCAACATTAAAGTTTTGTGACAAGAAGAATTGAATCCGACGCGCACGCGCAACCAAAGTCTTTTCTTCGTCTGACAATTCATCCATACCAAGGATTGCAATAATATCTTGCAATTCATGGTAACGTTGAAGGACACGTTTCACTTCTGCTGCTACAGCATAGTGCTCTTCTCCGACAATTTCAGGAGCAAGTGCACGGGAGCTAGAAGCAAGTGGATCAACTGCTGGGTAAATCCCTAATTGCACCAATTTCCGTTCCAAGTTGGTTGTAGAATCCAAGTGAGCAAACGCTGTCGCTGGCGCAGGGTCAGTGTAGTCATCGGCTGGCACATAGATAGCTTGGATAGAGGTTACAGAACCTTTCTTGGTTGATGTAATCCGTTCTTGCAATTGTCCCATTTCTGTCGCAAGTGTTGGTTGGTAACCAACGGCTGAAGGCATGCGTCCAAGAAGGGCAGATACTTCAGAACCTGCTTGCGTGAAACGGAAGATATTGTCAATGAATAAAAGCACATCTTGACCTTCAACATCACGGAAATATTCGGCAATGGTCAAACCAGTCAAAGCCACACGCATACGTGCTCCAGGTGGTTCATTCATTTGACCGAAGACCATGGCTGTTTTTTCAATAACGCCAGATTCTTTCATTTCCCAGTAAAGGTCGTTCCCTTCACGCGTTCGTTCTCCAACACCAGTAAAGACAGAAATTCCACCGTGTTCTTGGGCAATGTTGTGAATCAATTCTTGAATCAGGACTGTCTTTCCAACACCGGCACCACCGAAAAGTCCGACTTTCCCACCTTTTAGATAAGGTGCAAGGAGGTCAATTACCTTAATTCCTGTTTCTAAGATTTCTGATGAAGTAGACAACTCATCAAAAGTTGGAGCTTTTTTGTGGATTGGTTGACGTTCTGCATCTTCACCAAAAGGAGCCTCCAAGTCAATGGTATCTCCTAAAACGTTAAAGACGCGACCGAGTGTTTCTTTCCCAACGGGGACAGAAATTGGACGACCAGTATCTAGGACTTCCATGCCACGAGTCAACCCGTCAGTTGATTCCATAGCAATGGTCCGAACCACTCCGTCACCAAGCTCAAGAGCTACTTCAAGGACGATTTTTGATTTTTTTTCGTCATTTTTATAGACTACAAGTGCATTATTTATCTCAGGTAATTTATCACCAGCTGCAAACGCAACATCAACGACTGGTCCGATAACCTGAGCAATTTTGCCTGAGCTCATTCTTTTCTCCTCTTTATATTTATTTTCTGTGACACTATTCTAGTGCACTTGCACCCGCCACAATTTCAGTAATTTCTTGCGTGATAGCTGCTTGTCTAGCACGATTATACTGAATGGTCAAATCATTGATAACTTTTTTCGCGTTATCTGTTGCTGTCTGCATCGCGGTCATTCCTGCCGCATTTTCTGCTGTTTTCGCATCAATAATTGCTCCGTAGATCATACTTTCAGCAAACTGAGGCAATAATTGATCCAAAATGACATCTCGGCTAGATTCCAATTCCAAATTCAAAACGTAGTCTTCATCTGCTTCATTTGGATCCAAATCCACGATTGGAAGCATTTGTTCAACACGCATTTGGCTGGTCAAACTATTGACGTGATGATTATAACAAACATACAATTCATCAAATAATTCGTTTTGATACATTTCAACCGTTTTGTTAATGATTTTACGAACTTCATCAAAGCTTGGTTGATCAGCTAAACCACGTAGTTCATAAATTGGTTGAATACCACGCGCACGAAAGAAGTCCGAGCCCATACCACCGATTGAAATGATGACGAAATCATCTTTATCATGGTATTCTGCAAAAAGTTCCATCATGGATTTGAGAATGGTCGCATTATAACCACCCACTAAGCCGCGATCCGATGTAATAACGATATAGGCTGTTTTTTTCACCGGACGACTAATCAACATAGGGTGGTATTTGGAATTTTGCACTTCATGCCCATGAAGCAAATCTGTCAATAACTTTCTGACTTTAGAAGCATAGATTTGGAAATTCTTGGCCGCTTCTTCTGACTTTCCTAGCTTAGCAGCAGATACCATTTGCATAGCATTTGTGATTTGACTGGTGTTTTTTGTGGATGCAATTTTATTTTTTATATCATTTAATGAAACTGCCATCTGACACCTCTATTCTTACTTGAAGCTAGACTGATTGATAAATTCAGTAATTGCAGCATCTAAGACTGCTTCCTCTGGAAGGTCTTTTGTTGTACGAATGATTTCATAGAGGTCTTCATGATGAGCATCAAAGTAATCAAACAGTTCTGCTTGAAAACGAAGAATATCATCAACCGGTACACTATCCAAGAAACCATGTGTCAAGGCGTACAAAATAACGACTTGTTTTTCAACTGGTAATGGTTCATGAACAGGTTGTTTCAAGACTTCTACCGTCCGACGGCCACGATTCAATTTCGCTTGCGTTGCCGCATCCAAATCACTACCAAACTTGGTAAATGCTTCCAGTTCACGATAAGAAGCAAGGTCAATACGCAAGGTTCCGGCAACCTTCTTCATCGCTTTTATCTGTGCAGAACCACCTACACGTGATACAGATGAACCGGCATCAATAGCAGGTCGAACACCTGCATTAAAGAGACTGTCGCTTAAAAAGATTTGACCGTCTGTAATTGAAATTACATTGGTTGCGATATAAGCGGAGATGTCTCCTGCTTGCGTTTCGATAAACGGCAGCGCTGTAATAGAACCACCACCTAATTCATCCGAAACTTTGGCAGAACGTTCCAAAAGACGGCTATGAAGATAGAATACGTCTCCTGGGAAAGCTTCACGACCTGGTGGACGACGAAGCAAGAGTGACAGTTCACGATAAGCAACCGCTTGTTTTGATAAATCATCATAGACAATCAAAACGTGTTTGCCACTATACATAAATTCCTCTGCCATTGCTACACCTGCATAAGGTGCTAAAAACAGCAATGGTGAAGGTTGAGAAGCCGACGCTGTGACAACGATTGTGTAATCCAGCGCTCCATACTGACGAAGTGTTTCTACTTGCGTACGAACCGTTGATTCTTTCTGACCAATGGCAACATAGATACAAATCATATCTTGTCCCTTTTGGTTCAAAATCGCATCAATCGCAATACTTGTTTTACCAGTTTGACGGTCTCCGATAATCAATTCCCGTTGCCCACGACCAATTGGCACCAAAGCATCGATCGCTTTCAAACCTGTTTGAAGCGGTTCTGATACAGATTTCCGTTGCATAACTCCCGGAGCAGGTGTTTCAACTGGACGCATCTTTTCTGTCTTAATCTCGCCAAGTCCATCAACCGGACGACCAAGCGGATCAACAACCCGACCAATCAAAGCATCTCCGACAGGCACTTCCATGATTTTACCAGTTCGACGAATGGTATCCCCTTCGCGAATATCTGTGAAATCACCTAAAATGATAATCCCTACATCTGTTGATTCTAAGTTTTGTGCCATACCGTATGAGCCATTTTCAAAAATCAACAGCTCACCACTCATTGCATTGTCAAGACCATGAGCACGGGCGATTCCATCACCAATATATGTGACGACCCCTGTTTCTGTGACGTCAAAATTTGGCTGGAAATTTTCAATTTGTTGCTTAATTAAAGCGCTGATTTCTTGTGCGTTAATCGCCAAAATTCACACCACTTTCTATTTCAAATTTTCTTTTACTGTTTGTAATTGACGTTTAATACTTGCATCAATTGTCTTATTATTAGCTGTGATGATAAAGCCACCAATGAGGCTTGCATCCAGTTCTTCTTTTAAAGAACGAACCTGCAATCCAAATTTTCGTTCAATAATCGGAATAATTTTAGATTTTTGCTCCTCCGATAAACCTTGAACTGATTTGATTGTCACTTCAAATTCATTACTAATCTTTTCAAGCTGGTGAAGACTTTCTACTAAAATATCATAAAAAAGATCTTCACGATGATTATGAATAATAACTTCAATGAAATTGTCAATCAAGGATGAATCAGATCCTTGAAAATAGCGAAGGCTTCTTTCTTTTTCTGTATCATCAACACCAATATGTGACAAAAAAGCAGCTAAATGGGTATTGTCAAAAATGTCTTTGATTTGTTGAAGTTTTTCAAAAACATCTTTTTGCTGACCTTTTTCAATCACGAGTTGGACAAAAGGTGTGGTATATTTTTCAATTACCGCATATCTTTTTTTGTCCATTAAGCATCTCCTAGCTTGTCAATATAGCGGTCAATGAGCTCTTTGTGAGCTTCTTGATCCAATTTTTGACCTAAAATTTTGCTAGCAAGATTTACAGTCAAATCGGCTACATCACCTTTGATACTGTTCATGGCTTCTGCTTTGGTTTGAGCGATTTCTTGATTAGCCTTTTCTTTTAAACGTCCAGCTTCATCAGCTGCATCTGCCAAGATTCCTGCCTTGTTTTTCTCGGCAGTTTCCTTGGCATTTTCAATAATTGTTGTCGCTTCTTGACGACTACCTGCTAATTCTGTTTCTCTCTTTTGAGCCAAATCTTCTGCTTTTTGACGAGCAGATTCTGCGCCATCAATATCATCCGAAATCTTTTTGGCACGTTGCTCAAAAGTACTTGTAATATTATCCCAGGCAAATTTCTTAATTAAAACGATTAACAGAAGAAATGAGCCTGCTACAAGGATAAAATCCCCAATAAGACTACCTAAAGTAATATTCATCTCTTTTCTCCCTTCTATTCCTCACCATTAATTTTCTTACCTAGATACATAGATGTCAACATGGTAAATACATAGGCTTGAATACATGAAATAAAGACTGAAAAAGCTGTCCAAACAAGATTCAAGACAAATGCTATTGGATACCAAGCAGCAGCTTGTTGTGACAAAGTTAATAACAAGCCAGACAGAACTTCCCCTGCATAGATATTACCATAGATCCGCAAAGCCAAAGAAGCAAAATTGGTGAATTCTTCCAAAATATTCATCGGTGTCATTCCAGCAGGTGTCGCAAAAGCTTTGAGATACGCTTTCACCCCACGTCGGCGAATCCCTTCAATGTGACAAATCAAGGTAATCAAGAATGAAAATCCTAGGTCAAATGCAAGATTAGCTGTTGGAGATGTCCACAAGTTATATCCCTTGGTTGTCTGCACTTTTGCCATCAAGCCAAGGTTATTAGCTACTGCAACGAAAAGGAATAAGGAAAAGATAAATAGAGAGTAATTCTTCATATACTTATCGCCAATATTGCCCTTTGTAAAGCCAATGACAAAATCATAGAGGTATTCTAAGACGTTTTGCTTACCAGAAGGCTTCAGCGTCATTTTCCGACTAGCCCAATAGACGAAAGCAAATACGATAAGTACGGTTAGAAGAGACATAGCAAGTAGAGTCAAATCAAAGGTCACAGGACCTAAAGTGATAGTTGGATTTACACTTTCTTCCAACGAACTCCACCCCCTTTTCTAAAGGATAACTTTCTTTTCTTATTTAATGATGAATGACATCGCAAGTGTTACGAAGAAAGTACCTTCGATAAAGGCAATCCCCATGATCATAAGTGTTCTCAACTGACCAATGATTTCTGGCTGACGTGATGCTGATTTAAATAGATTTGCCATTAAAAACCCTTCAGCGAGTGAAACACCCATACAGGCAAGACATAATCCAAAAAATGTTAAATTCATGATGAATTCTCCTTTATGTTTAAAATTTACTTACTTAGTTTAGTCCTAAAAATTCTTTTTGTCAAATGTTTTTGTCTTTTGGAAACGTTTTATACGGATTTCTTTCAATTTCCAAAAAAGTAGGCTATCCTGCAACAATTGTGGTTGTAGAATAGTAGTAAAACGAACTTGATCCCACTATCAGTTTGTTGATGTAGAAATAGCTATTTCCAATTATCGAATTTTTTCCTATATATGTATATTATAGGTAATCTTTATCGATTAAATATAGACAAAAACTACAATTCACTTTTTCAACAAAGAGGCTGGATAAGTCCCAGCCCCTAGCTTATTACTTTTTTAGGTTCCAAATTTCTTTGGCGTATTGTTCAATCGTATCATCTGATGTGAATTTATCAGATGTTGCGATATTAATAAGGCTCATACGCGCCCATTTCCCTTTGTCACGATAGAGTTGATCAATCTTTTCTTGAGCCGCTACGTACGAAGCAAAATCTTCCAGAAGGAAGTATTCGTCATTGTGCGTAATCAAAGCTTCATAAATCTCAGAACCTTCATTTCGGACATTTGGAATAGTTCCGTCCACAAAGCTATCCACCACACGGCGAACCACAGGATTGCTTTCATAAACACCACGTGAGTAGTAATCATGACGGGCATAATGGTCATAGACTTCGTCTTTGTCCATACCGAAAATTACAATATTGTCATCTCCGACTTCATCTTTGATTTCAATATTGGCTCCATCAAGAGTTGCCAGAGTAATGGCACCTGTCATCATGAATTTCATATTAGATGTGCCGGAAGCCTCCTTAGAAGCAAGCGAGATTTGCTCTGACACATCTGCAGCAGGAATGATGAGTTCAGCCAAGCTGACCCGATAATTTTCAAGGAAAACAACCTTTAGCTTGCCTTGTAGACTCTCATCATTATTGACAAGATTTGCCACTTCGTTGATCAATTTGATAACAGATTTGGCAAAATGATAACCCGGCGCTGCCTTGGCACCAAAAATGAAGACACGTGGCACCATATCTTTATTAGGATTGTCTTTTAAATCCCAATATAGTTTAAGAATATGGAGCAAATTGAGCAATTGACGCTTATAAGCATGAAGCCGTTTCACTTGTACATCAAAGATAGCTTCCGTTGACACTTCCACTCCTGTAGATTCTTTGATGAAAACTGCTAAGCGCGCCTTGGCTTCTTGCTTGACATTATAAAATTCACTCAAAACTTGCCGATCATCTTTGTAGTCTAAAAGTCTGCGAAGTTCATGAATATCCGTCCGCCAGCCCTTACCAATTAAACGATCAATTTCATTTGACAATGGTTCATCTGCAATTTGCAACCAGCGACGTTGAATGATGCCATTCGTTTTATTATTGAATTTTTCAGGATAAATAGCATAAAAGTCACGCAACGTATCTTCTTTGAGCAACTCTGTGTGAAGTTTTGCCACTCCATTGACCGAATGCCCACCAATAATCGCAAGATGCGCCATGTGGACTTGATTATCTTTGACAATCCGAGTATTTTCAATCACTTGCGGATCAATACCGCGTGCAGCCATATCAGAAACATAGCGATTGTCAATTTCAAGAATGATTTGGTAAACACGAGGAAGAACATTTTTAAAGAGTTCCGCGTCCCATTTTTCCAAAGCTTCCGAAAGAATGGTGTGATTGGTATAACTCATCGTCTTCACTGTTGCATTCCAGGCGTCCGCCCATTCAAGACCGCAGTCATCAAGTAAAAGCCGCATAAATTCTGCTGGTGCAACCGCTGGATGGGTATCGTTGATATGGACCGATACCTTTTCAGGAATTTGCTCTAAAGGCAGGCCTTGTTTCCGATAAGATTTGATAATCGTCTGCAAACCCGCACTAGTCATGAAATATTCTTGAATCAAGCGCAGTTCTTTTCCTTCGTAACTTGAATCATCTGGATACAAAATAGCCGTAATATCTTGCACTTTGCGGCGTGCTTCAATCGTTGGATATTCTAGTTCATATTCTTCAGGAATTTCAACATCCCATAAACGAAGATTGTTGACAGTATCATTTTCAAAACCAATTTGTGGCACGTCGTAAGGTACTGCACGAAGAGTTTGTGAATTTTCATAAACAGGAACGATCCGACCTTCCTTGTTGGCTTGAAGATAGACATTCCCAAAAATTTTGACATCTACAACATCGTGATCTTTCCGCGTTTCCCAGACGTTTCCTAGACTACCAAACCAATCATCAGGCAACTCGACTTGGTAACCGTCCACAATTTTTTGTTTGAAAAGTCCGTAGCGATAGCGGATTCCATTACCAAATCCCGGATAGCCTGTAGTTGCAAGCGAATCCATAAAAGCTGCTGCAAGGCGACCAAGACCGCCATTCCCTAATGCCATATCGTGTTCAGCCCGTTTTACAGCTGTAAAATCAATACCTAATTCGTCAAAACCTTCTTTGACAACATCGAGGATTCCAAGATTTAGCAAATTAGTTTCCAGCATCCGCCCAGGTAGAAATTCAATCGAAAAGTAATAAGCAATTTTTTGCTTGTCTTCTACTAATTTGTTTCGTCGCTCCAACCACATAGGAGTGATGTATTTGCGAATTGTACGTGCTAAGGTTTGAAACAGTTCTGCCGGAGTGGCATCTTCTACTTTAATCAATTGTTCTTCATGCAAAATATCCTTAAAATCATGAAGAAACTGCTCTTTTGTTAGTTTCATTTCTTAACGGCAAACTCCTTTCTATCAATAAAGAGATTGGTACAAATGACTGTAAGCTTGGCTAGCTGTATCCCATGAAAAATCGCGTTCCATAGCCTGTCTTTGAAGGTTATACCATGTATCTTTATCATTGTGGTATACGTCAATAGCCATGTCAAATGTCCATTTCAGCCAGTAACCTGAGAAATTATTAAAGCTAAATCCAGTTCCTGTTCCTTCATAAGCATTGTAGGGTTGAACGGTGTCACGAAGACCACCAACTTCATGTACAAGTGGTAATGTTCCATAACGCATGGCCATCATTTGGGACAATCCACATGGCTCAAAGCGACTTGGCATTAAGAACATATCACAAGCTGCATAAATTTCTTGCGCTAATTTCACATCAAAAGTGATATTGGCAGATAATTTTTCTGGATAGGCTTGACCAAACCAAGCAAATGATTGCTCAAAAGATGGGTCTCCTGTTCCTAAAAGGATAATTTGTACATCATCTTGTAGTAAATTGTGTAATTGATCCACAACTAAATCAAAACCTTTTTGCCGAGTCAAACGTGATACAATCCCTACTAGAGGTACATCATCTCGCACAGGCAGACCAACTTTTTCTTGCAACGCACGCTTATTAGCAAGTTTGCCAGATAAATCATCTTTATTAAAATGATGATCCAGTAACGCATCTGTTTCTGGATTATAAATATCTGTATCGATTCCATTGACAATACCTGAGACTTTACCCGACTCCATCCGCAAAATTTGATCCAAACCGCAACCAAACTCTGGTGTCATAATTTCACGTGCATAACTTGGTGACACGGTTGTCACACGATCTGCATACAGTATCCCTGCTTTCATCCAGTTGAGGCAATCATTCCAACGCAAAGTACCATCTGCATAACGCTCATATCCTACTCCAAACAAATCCCAGAGCATCCCATCCGAAAATTGCCCTTGAAATTCTAAATTGTGAATGGTTAAAACAGTCCGAATACCATGATAAGCCTGAATCCAATGGTATTTTTCTTTCACCAAAAATGGAATCATCGCTGTATGATAATCATGCACATGGAGAACATCTGGAATAAAATCCACTCGCTCCATTAACTCAACAGCTGCCATTTGGAAATAGGCAAAGCGTTCGCCGTCATCAAAATCACCATAAACATGCCCACGGAAGAAATAGTATTGATTGTCTATAAAGTAGAAGGTCACACCATTTAAAACGGTACGTTTCACGCCTACATATTGACCACGCCAACCGACCTTCACTTCAAAATGGAACAAGTCTTCCATTTGGTCGCCAAACTTTTTATCCACCATATCATAGTATGGAAGAATGACGCCCACTTCATGACCTGCCTTCACAAGAGATTTAGGGAGAGCGCCAATGACGTCTCCCAAACCTCCTGTTTTAGAAAAAGGTGCCCCTTCTGCTGCTACAAATAAAATTTTCATTGAATTCTATCCTCTGTTACTTTTTCACCTTTTTTAATGACAACTGGGTTATCAACTGTTCCTCGAATGGTCACATTCTCAGCAACCTCAACACCCTTATCTAAAATAGCATTTTCTACAACAGCATTTTCACCAATAAGGACACGTGGGAAGAGAATGCTGCTTTTAACACTACTTCCTTTGTTAACGCGGGTATTACGAGAAATGACAGAATCAATCACTTCTCCTTCCACGATACTACCAGAAGCGAATTGAGAATTTGAAACCTTAGAACCGACTGCATAATAAGTTGGCTCTTCATTTTTTACTTTAGTATAAATCTTTTGATTTGGGGAGAAAAGAGAATAGAATTTTTGCGAATCAAGCATATCAATATTGGCATTGAAGTACGAAGTGACAGAATGAATATTTGCTAAATAACCCGTATATTCATAAGCAAATGCTTTTTCCTGAGTAGCTAAATCACGTAAAACATAACGTAATTTTTGAGGAAATTCTTTTTGTGCTTCTATTTCTAACTTTTCAATCAGCCAAGGTGTATCCACAACAAAGATATCCGTTGACATGTTGTACAAATCCTGATCTTTTTTATCATCAAAAAGATGGTGATTTTTCACATGATCTGTTTCATCAATTTCCAAAACAGCGTTGACTTCGGAAATTTCTTCTTTTGGTAATTTTTTATAGACAACTGTAATCGGTTGATCAGTTGTACCATGTAAGTGGAAGACTTGGTTCAAGTCGATGTTCACCAAAACATCACAGTTCAATGCTACCGTTTGATCGCTGCCCGAACGTTTTAAGTAGGTCAATAATTGCTCGTAGTATTCTTTACCAACAGTAGAACTTTCTACGCGCGTATTATAAATACCAAGATAGTAGTGACTCAAAAGAGTAGACAGCCCCCATTCACGTCCAGAACGGATATGGTCAAAGACAGAACTAATATTATCTTGTTGGAAAATGCAAAAGACGCTCCGAATCCCTGCATTTGCTAAGCTGGATAATGGAAAGTCAATCAACCGATATTTCCCACCAAAAGGCAAGCTGGCAACTGGACGATGACTTGTCAAAGTAGACATATCATGAAATCCAACTGTATTTCCTAAAATTGCTGAATATTTATCAATCTTCATCTGATGGTACCCCCACTTTCTCATTGTATCCGATAACTTGTACTTCGTCTGTTCCATCAATTTCTACACCATCAGAAATGATAGCTCCTTCACCGATAATAGCACGTTTGATTTTTGCTCCTTGACCAATGATAGCTCCACTCATAACAACAGAATCTTCTACAACTGCATCTTTACGCACCTGAGCTTCCGTAGAAAGAATCGAATGTTTAACCGTGCCATCTACCAAACAGCCGTCCACAACCAAAGAATCTTCAACATGAGCGTTCTCTCCAAGGAAGTTTGGTGGGGAAATCAAGTTCCGTGAGTAAATTTTCCATTGACGATCACGGCTATCTAAGGCATTATTGGGATCGATATATTCCATATTAGCTTCCCAGAGAGATTCAATCGTGCCGACATCCTTCCAGTATCCGTTGAATTCATAAGCGTAGACGCTCTCGCCAGACTCTAGATAATTTGGAATAACATTCTTACCGAAGTCAGACATATCTACATTGCTCTTTTCAGCAGCTACCAGCATAGTACGCAGGCGTTTCCAGTCAAAGATATAAATCCCCATAGAAGCCTTGGTAGACTTAGGTTCAGCTGGTTTTTCTTCAAACTCGACAATGCGGTTATTGGCATCTGTATTCATAATACCAAAACGACTTGCTTCTTTCAGAGGGACATCTAGAACAGCCACTGTTAAGCTGGCATTGTTATCTTTATGAGACTGAAGCATATCATCATAATCCATTTTGTAAATGTGATCACCAGACAAAATCAAGACATATTCAGGATTGATAGTATCAATATAATCAATGTTTTGATAAATCGCATGGCTCGTTCCTTCAAACCAACGATTTCCTTCACTTGCTGAGTAAGGCTGGAGAATGGATACTCCTGTATTAATGCCGTCAAGTCCCCAACTAGAGCCATTCCCAATATGACTATTCAAAGCTAATGGTTGATATTGAGTAATGACACCAACATTATGAATCCCTGAATTCGCACAATTGGACAAAGCAAAGTCAATGATACGGTAACGTCCACCAAATTGTACTGCTGGTTTGGCAATACTTTGAGTGAGTTTTCCAAGACGCGTTCCTTGCCCACCGGCAAGAATCAAAGCTAGCATTTCATTCTTCATTTGTTACTCCTTTTTGGACTTTTTACTTACATTTGCTGATTTCACACGACGTTTAATCTTCCAAATACTTGCCCCTAATGCTGGCAAAGTAAAGGTCAACGTCTGAGGATAATCCTTCCACAAGCCTTCTTGAGACTGAACCGTTTGATTGTGCTCTTTCCACACACCTCCCCATTCTTCTAATTCCGTATTCCAAATTTCTTCATATATGGCTGCTACCGGAACACCAATGGTAAAGTCTTTGCGCTCTACCGGAGCCATATTAAAGACGCAAACTAACATATCTCCCTTGTCATTTTTCCGAATAAAGGAAAGCACACTTTGATCTGTATTATCCGCATCAATAATCTCTAAACCGTCCCAACTCAAGTCATTTTCCCATAAAACACGATTTTCTTTATAAAGCTGATTGAGCTGAGAAGTGAAATGCTGCATCTTGGCATTCATATCATCAGCCAAATCACGCCATTCCAAAGATTCTTCGCATTTCCACTCTAAGAATTGTCCCCATTCACTACCCATGAAAAGTAATTTCTTACCTGGGTGACACATTTGATATGTATAGAGATTTCGCAGACCAGCAAATTGATTGTAGCGGTCTCCCCACATCTTATGCATGAGGCTCTTCTTACCATGCACCACTTCGTCATGAGAGAATGGCAGTAAGAAATTTTCAGAGAAAGCATACATAAAACTAAAGGTTACTAGATTAAAATCATACTTGCGGTAAATTGGGTCTTCTTCGTAGAAGCGCAGAATGTCATTCATCCAGCCCATGTTCCACTTGTAGTCAAATCCAAGACCACCCATTTCTGCCATACCTGTAATCTTTGTATCACTCGTGCTTTCCTCTGCAATCATCATGACATCTGGATGAGCCAGTTTGATAACCGTGTTCAAGCGTTGAAGGAAGTAATAGCCTTCGTAGTTGCGATTGCCCCCGTCAATATTTGGTTGCCATGGACCACTATCATAATCTAGGTAGAGCATGTTGCTAACAGCATCCACGCGGATTCCGTCTAAGTGATAAAAGTCAATCCAAAACTTGATACTAGAAATCAAGAAAGACTGCACTTCATTCTTTCCTAAGTCAAAATTGAGAGCGCCCCAGCCGTAATTATGGGCACGGTCATGATCCTGATATTCAAACGTAGGTGTACCGTCATAATAAGCCAAGGCATCATCATTGATAGTAAAATGACCCGGCACCCAGTCAACAATAACTCCGATATTATTGACATGACATTCTTCAACAAAATCACGAAACTCTTCAGGCGTTCCATACGTGTGCTCAAGTGCAAAATATCCCATTAGCTGATAACCCCAGCTCAATCCAAGTGGATGCGCCATTAGTGGCATGAATTCCACATGAGTATAATTCATTTTAACCAAATAAGGAATCAGTTCATCTTTTAATTGAGCAAATGAATACGGGCTACCATCCTCATTTTTCTTCCAGGAACCTGCATGAGCTTCGTAAATATTCACTGGACGTGAGAAAAATCCCCAACGTTTTCTGCGAGCTAACCATAGACCATCTTTCCATTTCTTTTCTGGAATCGTCCGAATTACTGCACCTGTACCAGGACGTTTTTCAAAATAAACTGCCAGCGGATCAATTTTCAAAATTTCTTGCCCGCTACTTCGTTTGATGTTGTATTTGTAAATGTCTCCTTCCTTAGGTAAATCCGTAAACACTTCCCATACGCCACCTTCATTACGTGCCATAGGGATTTGATTTTCATACCAGTCGGTAAAGTCTCCAATCAGATGCACACTCTGAGCATTCGGTGCCCATACACGAAATGTATAGCCACTTTGCCCATCTACTTCATCTTGATGAGCCCCCAAATAGTGCTGCAAATGGAAATTTTCACCTGTGGTAAAAGTTCTCAATGCTTCTTGTCTATCCATTTTTTCACCTCGTTTTGTAAGCGTTTTCTATGATTCTATTTTACTATTTTTCCTATTGCTTTTCAAGTAAATTTCCATTATTATTACAAAAAATTCTCAAAACCGAACATTTCTTCAAATAATGCCCACTATTAGCAAAAATAACTAGATTTTGTTAAAATTTTAAACTTTTCATTCCATTCCTACTAAATAGTCGATAAAAGAGTAAACTTTTTTAAATGAAAATTTTCATAAAGGTCTAGACAGCTTTACAAAAAAGGCCACACAAAGTCGCCTTTTGATTTAGTTTATAAGATTGAATTGCAACAACAGGATATAATTTCAAATATCATTCCTCCATCGTCTGGTTACATACTAGTTTACCGTATTTTTCTGAAATTTTCAATAACTCTTTCTAAAAAACCAGCTAATTTGTGAACTTTTTTATTTTTTTACAACTCAAATATTCGGAAATAGAGGATTCTATTTTTGTAAAAAAGAATTGGGAGCATTCATCAGCCCAATTCTCTAAAAATCTTATCTAGTCTACTTTTACTACTTGAAGTTGAACTCCGCCTAGCAGCACTAGATATTTTTCTATTTTTTCAATACCATACGAACGACGAAGAGCTTCAGCATAAAGTGATAATTGTGCTTGATAGCGATCCACTAATTCACTTGGATTTGTATATTGATCTGTCTTATAATCAAAGAGAATGATTCGGTCCGTCAACAGTAGATAACCGTCCAAAATTCCACGGACTACAAAATCCTGTCCGCTCGCTTGATCTTGCTTTAACATAGCAAAAGGAGCTTCACGATAAACTTTATCCGCCTGCTTCAAGAGCAGTTGACCAAGCTCTGTCTCAAAGAAACCAGCTATCTTTTGCAAATCAATCTTCTTTTTAACACTTTCTTCTGCCTGAACCTGTTTTAAAACTTTTCTCAAAATAACTATCGTAGGGGCTTGATCCAAAGGAATACGCTGCATCAGTTCATGGATAGCACTACCGATTTGCGCTCCTGTAACAGGGGCTTTTTTAGCAAAGTCTGGTAGTTCAAAAGAAGTTTTTCCAATAAAATCTGGAGTTTTTTTCTCCATAATTTCAACGCCGTCTGTATCCATGACCGGTTCATAAAATTTCTTGATTTGGCTCGGTGTCCGAACACTTGGCAAATGGATGGCAGCTCGATACTGAGTATTTAGCCTGTCCACATTTTCCAAAATATCCAAAGCCCTGCGAATATCCTCAGACTGGCGATTGTGCGCTAAGTTCTCCTCGACAATCCGTTCCTTCAGCTTTAGCTGACCTATTTTCTCACTTGTTAAATCGCTATCCGTCACAAATCGGGTTGAAAAGGTTAAGTCATCATTCTTAAAGACGGTTTGCAAAGCCCAAATCCAGTCTTGAAAACTTGTCATAGTTCGCCTAATGGAGGCTGCTAAACGACCATTTTCAGGAGCAGGGAAGGTCTTTTTCTCCAAGCTTTCTTGACGACCTTTGCCAACCAGATATAGCTTTTTTTCTGCCCGCGTCATAGCAACATAGAGCAGACGCATTTGCTCAGAAATACTCGCCAAATGAATCTCACGCTCATTTTGCACATAAGGAAGAGTATCGATAGACAAACGAACATGATTAGGCGCCAACTTATCAGTTACATCTACCGCTACGTCCGCGACATACTTGATACCGACGCCATTTTGACGACTGAGAATCAAGGCAGAGCTGCTATCCTTACGATTGAAGGCTTTATCCGTATTAAGCAAAAATACATATTTAAATTCCAAACCTTTGCTCTTATGAACTGTCATCAAGCGGACTGCATGCTTCGGAGCCGCAACGACGACACTCGCCAAATCGTTCTGTGTTTCCAATATTTTGTCAATCATCCCAATAAAACGAGATAGACCTTTAAAGCTCATCTTTTCGTAGTCATTTGCTCGCAAAGTAAGAGCGTAGAGATTCGCTTGACGCCCTGCGCCATTTGGTAGGGCTCCTACATAGTCATAATAAAAGCGGTCTTGATAGATTTTCCAAAGCAAATCATAGAGCGAATTTATTTTTGCAAACTCTCGCCAATCTAGCAGTATTTCTTGAAACTGCTGGATTTTCTTTAAAAGAGGAGGTGTGATGAGTTCGGGATGTTGGCCGTGTCCACTCAAAGTGTTTTTCAATTTCTCATAGAGATTTTCCTGATGAACAACGTGATTAGCTTCAGTCACTTTTTTTTGCAAGGCCAAACGAGCCAATTCATCTTCTGTAAAGGTGAACATTGGCGACTTTAAAAGCGCCACTAAAGCATAATCATTGAGAGGGTTGTTAATCGTACGCAGGGTATCCAACATCACCATAACTTCTACAGATTGCAAATAATTATCCTCGCCACCGTCTGAAACGACTGGGATATCGTATTTAGCAAACTCAGCTAAAATCACATCATTGCGCGTCCGCGAAGCCGTTAGCAATGTCATATCTTCAAACGGGACACTTTCCTCATTGTACAGACGGATAATTTCCTTAATGACCAGCGCTACTTCTCCTGCAGAAACAGAAGAAACATCCTTGTCATTCCCCTCATTATTCGTCTCAAGTGTTCCGTCATAAATGAGAAACTCCGTCTGATATTGTGGATTTGGCTCTTTCTTATCAGGATTTCCAGCTACCAGATAATGCGTTTCATTGTAATCAATTTCTCCCACTTCCTCATCCATGAGACGTTTGAAAACGTCATTCGTGGCTTCCAAGACTTCTACATGACTGCGGAAATTCTCTTTCAAAACAATCAATTTCCCTTGCTGGCTATCGTCTTGATACAACTTGAACTTATCGTTAAAAATCTGTGGATCAGCCTGACGAAAACGATAAATAGACTGCTTAATATCCCCCACCATAAAGCGATTATGTCCATTTGATAACAGTTCTAGCATACGTTCTTGCGTATGGTTGGTGTCTTGATACTCATCCACCATAACTTCATGGTATTTATTTCGATAAAAATGGCGCACATCAGGAAATTCTTCCAAAATCTGAATAGCAAAATGACTGATATCTGCAAATTCAAACGCATTTTCTTCTTTTTTCCGTTGTAGATAGCTTGTCACAAACGATTTCATAAATTGCTGCAAGACAAGCAAGATTTCCTTGGCTTCCTCATGATAGGTCACTTGAAATTCAAAGCGATAAAATTGATCTGCCAAATCTCGTAAAACTTGAATTTTTTCTTTGCGTTTTTCGTTATAGGCGTTAATAATTTCTTTTAATTCTTCTTTTCGTCCGCTGTTCGTCAAGGCTTTTCCATTGCTGGCACGCGATATTTCTACAATGTTATTGAGCGTTGTGAGATAGGCTTCCTCAGAGGAATGCCCTTGTAAACTTGCCAGACAATCAAGCACACGCTGCACATTTTCAAGGTATTTTGCTTTGGGAAATTCCTTGGCTTCATTCGCCAAATGATACTGGAAAAATTCTTCTAGGTCAAAAAGGGCTTCTTTTGTTTGTGCTAAAAGTTGCGCTTTTTCTTCTTGGAAATCCGCATGAGCGTAAGCTTTCAAGAAATCTTGTTCTAAGTATTCGATTGGGCTACTGGTGGATTGCAAAAAAGCATAAATCTTATAAACCTGCTCTCGAAAACCAAGCAAATCTTTCCTCTGACCTGTAAAATTTTTGACTAATTTTTTAAACAAAGTTGCCTGATCAGATTGATAGAAGTCTTCAAAAACTTGCTCGAAAACTTCATTTTGCAGCAATAACTGCTCACTTGCGCTTTGTAAAATGCGAAAATTCGGCGCCAATTCTAGGAGATAACCATATTTATTGAGGACCTTTTGGGTGAAAGAATCCATGGTACCAATGTCAGCATTCGGAATATCAGCTAATTGCTGTGCCAAATGCTGTTTGAGCTCCTCATCATCTGTTGCCTTCAAGACCTTGGATAACTCTTTCTCCAAGCGCTCTTTTAATTCACTGGCTGCTTTAACGGTAAAAGTCGAAATGAAGAGCTGGTCAATGCGAACTCCCCGCAGAATTTGGTCAATAATCCGCTGCACCATAACAAAGGTTTTTCCTGAGCCTGCAGAAGCAGATACAAGGATATTTTGACCGGAGGAGTAAATGGCTTCGATTTGCTCTGGTGTACGTTTTTGAGCTTTGTCAGACTGTGCTTCTTGATCCTGCAAAGCACGAATCTCTGCTTGACTCAAAAATGGAATTTGCTTCATTTTTCTAACTCCTCCTTCATCTTTTCTATCCATGCTTGACGTTTTTTTTCACCTGTCGGGTGGCTATCTAACTTAACCAAACGGCGAGCGCTAGAGAGGTGAAGGTTCGCTTCAAATCCCGTAATGGACTTGTACTGCTCCACAAAAGGTGCAATACTTTTGCCATTCTCCGTATAAGGATTGATGTAAAAATGCCCTGCCAAGATCTGCTCAGCAGCACGGCGATACAAGAGTGCATTATAAGCCAACAATGTCTCCAGCTCCTCTTGACTCAACAGATTCACTTTCTTTTTATCGTACAAACCATTCAGCTGACGAGCCTGCTCAGACAAGAACAGACCTTTGTATTCTAGATTCTTCATTGCTTCTTTGACAGCGTCGCCTTGCGACTTCGTCTTGGCTAAAGGCACAAGTGGATTGGCCATCTGCAAATACATGGCACCAAAAGTCTGTACTTCATCATTCGCCCACTTTTCTTGCTTCAACGCCATTAGATATGTAGGCAATTGAGAATTTAGACCATTGAAGAATTTTTGAAAATCAAAATTTGTGTCACTTGATTTATAATCCACAATTCCCAGACTACCGTCACTTCTCAATCGGTCAATGCGGTCAACTTTCCCTCGAATTTGAAGATTGCGTCCGTCTGACAAGGTTAGAACATTTGTTTCTTCTTGTCCGAAAACAGCCTCTTCTTGAATGGTTTCGACTAAATCATTTCTCTCTAAAACCTGTCCTGTCGCACGCGCGGTGTCCAGCAAAACTTCGTGAGCAAATAATGCTTCTGCATTTTCTGTATAAAGAGCTTCAAATTCCGCTTCCTGACTCGCTTCTTGAATGGCTTTTTCTAGACGATGATCGAATGACTCACTAGACTGCTCTTGCATAACTTTTTCAAACACACGATGCAGAAAATTTCCATGACTACGCGCATCTGGATGAATCGTCATTTCTTCCTGCAAAGCCAAGACATACTTCAAAAAATAAGCATATTGATTGCGATAGAATTCTGTCAAAGCTGAAGTAGATAGCTGAAATGCTTGATGAGGCGGATAAAGAACTTGTAATGTCTGCGTTGACAAGGTTTCTGTTTCAAGACTTGACGTTACATTAGGAATCGAAATCCCTTCGCTTTCCAATTTTTTGCGCAAAACCCGTACGACGACTGACCAAAAAGTCTGTTCTTTCTCAGTCAGAGAACACTCCCGATCAATATCCCCTTGATTTAACTCAATAACCCTCGCCAACAGAGCTCGATAAGTTCCAATATCATCACTTGTTGCCTGCGGACGCTTCACTTCAATCGGCAGCTCAATTGGTCGTTCATGCAATTCTAACAAATATGGAGAAATGTTGTTCTCTATTTCATTGACAATCTGAGGAGTAGAGAGCACCAACCTCTCCGTTGCAGCATTCAGAAGTGACAAGGCGACAAAACGATTTTTCTGGAGATTTTCCTGAGCAGCAATCAGCAACTCCGAATGCTCATCAGTTGCTTCATTTAATCGTAATCGGTCTTCATCTGACAAGAGGCTCTTGTTTTGCGCAATTTTTGGAAAATAGTCTTGAGTCAAACCAACAGCATAGACAAAAGGACTTGACAAAGGCTCGATCAAATCATAAGACTGAACGGTCACAACGTCTACTGTTGCTGGAATAGTCCGATAATTGGATAACAGCATTCCTGACTGCACTAAAGCCAAAAAATCATCTAGCTTGACCTTATTAGCTGAAAAGACACTAGCAAATTGTTCCAAAACATGACAAAAAGCCTTCCAGACTTCTTCTTGTCTTTCTTGGTCTTGCAGGTTCGTAAAATCTACTAAAGAAGCAAAATTCTGAGAAAAAGCAATCTCTGTCAAAAAGTGATGAAATTTCTGAAGCAGACCTGTCGCTGTTTGACTGCGAGATTTGAAAAATTCCAAGAGCGGAGTGACTATTTTTTTTCTTAATTGATTGATGTGAATCAAGTCAAATTTTTGATGCTGATTGTGAGTAAAATCTTTAGAAAATTTACTAATCCCTTTTACATCCGCAAAGCGAATATATTGCTCAAACAAATCCAGCTCTTCTTGCGTTAAACGACCATAAAGACCTGTCTTCACAAGATTGAGCAAATCCTCCGTCCGAAAATTATAGCGTTTCAAACGCACTAAAGATTCGATAAATTGCACCAAAGGGTGATGTGCCATAGACTCGCTTCGCCCCAGATAAAAGGGAATCTGATACTGATCAAAAATCGTCTTTAACTGCAAACGATAGGCTTCTACATCTCCCAAAAGAACGCGAATATCCTTGTAGCGAGCACCGTCATGAACTCGCTGGCGAATGCTCTTTGCCACATATTCCAGTTCTTCTTTTTGATTGACAGTCGACCAAATCTGTACATGCGAGCGGTCTTGCTCCGTCAATTCCAACTCAACATCTGAGAAATCATAGCGGCTTTCTAGCAGTTTTGAAATCTTTCCAAAAGCATCATCTGGCTGTATTGACGGTCTATATTCAGGTTTTACCTTATATTTATCTGCCAAATGGCGCAAGAAATCCACGCTAGCCTGATAGAGATTGCCCTCTCGAAAAGTCGCACGATAAGCTTTTTCACTTGCATAAGCACCAATGACGATTTCCACACCTTTACGATGTAGCAGCTCTACCAAATAAGCTTCCTCAGCAGAAAACCGTGTAAAACCGTCAATGACCAAAGCCAATCCTTGCAATTCTTTATCTACATCAGCTGCTATAATGTGATTGGCAAAGGCCATGATATTTGACTCAGAAGTAAATTCACTCTGATTCAGCTGATGCATAACAGCTTGTAAAATCTTGATTAAATCTGCTTTTTTCTCGTCTTCATCCAGATAGTCCAAGTCTGCAACAGTCATTTGAGCTTCTTGCAACTCATGATAAAGCTCAACCAATTGCTGAATAAACTGCGCATCCGTCCGAATGCCGCCGTACACCTGCAAATCATGCTCTTCCATTTCAGATAAGACCTTATAAAAGAGCATTCCCAAACCAATATCGTCTAATGGTCTGCCTTGCTGCACATCATTGAGGACAAAATAACGCGCCATCTGCGCAAAACGTGTCACCGTAATGGCAAATGAAGCACGGTTTTCTAAAAGACGCAAAACGGCTCTTTCCTTTTCAAATGAAAGAGAGTTGGGTGCAATATAAAACACGCGCTTGCCTGCTTGTGCTAAACGCTCTGCTTCTTCTGTTAGAATGTTTGTTAAGGGATTGCGAATATCCGTATAAAGTAATTTCATGAGCATCCTTTTTGTCAAAATATAGTCCTATTATATCATTTTTAAAGTTTTTCAACAGCGATTGACTACATACCTTTTCAAGAAAAAAATCCCCACAAGAATACTTGTGGAGAACGATTTTTAATGATAAGCTAAAGCTTTTTTGAAGCTCTTCCAAATGCCAATGTCATCTGTTTGTAAAATTAAACTGGAGTAAATCCGACCGATATAAACTGTCATTCCTAAGGTAAAGACAAAGGCAATGGCAAATGAAATCCAAGCTTCTAGCCCATTTGCATAACCGTTAATGGCACGGAAGGGCATAAAGAAGGTCGAAATAAACGGAATATAAGAACCAACTTTCAACAAGATCGTGTCACCAGCGTTTCCAAGAGCCGTCACTCCCAAAAATCCCAAAATAATCAGCATCACAACAGGCTGAACAGCTTTCCCAACGTCTTCAATCCTCGTTACCATTGAGCCTAAAAAGGCAGATAAAACCACAAACATAAAGACACTCAAGGTGATGAAAGCAATGGTATTAAAGGAAATTGCCTCTCCCAAATGCTTCATCAGATTTGGATTGGCATCTAAGAATTCTTTTACAAAAGAAATCTGGTCTGAAAAAGCAAGCAACAGCACAGCGCCGATTACATAAATACCCACATGGGTCAAGATAACTGCAAAAATTCCAGCCATTCGACCATAAAAATATTCAGATGCCTTGATACTGGAGAAAATAACCTCCATAATCTTCGTCCCTTTTTCGCTTGCAATTTCTTGAGCAGTGGAGCTTGTATAGACAAGGAGAATCATGTAAAGCATAAAACCAATTGCTGTTGCGACAATCGTTTGAGTGGCCTTCTTCGCTTCTTTCTTCTCATCAATCTTTTCTTTGAAATCAATAGCTCTTGAAAGTAGCTTCACTTGATTAGCTGATAAATTAGCTTGGCTAATATTTGCAACCTGTTGCAACTGCATCAGTTTCTGTGTAATTTCAATTTTTGTAGCACTACTCATGCTCGTATCTGCAAAATAAGTTGCCTTGATTTGCCCCTCTGCTTCTGATACTAGCAAATATCCACCAACATCGCCATCTTTTACAGCTTTCTTAGCTGTTGCTTCATCTTTATAATTGATATCCAGATTCTTAGTATCTTTCAAAACTTCCTTCACTTGAACATTGTTTGATACAACTGCGACCCGACTAGAATTACTGCTTGACATAGAAGAAAGGTAGCCAACACCTAAACTCAATCCTACAAAGATAAAAGGGGATATGACCATAAAGACAAAACTCCATGACTTGACATGACGAAGATAGGTTTCTTTGATAACAATTAAAGTCTGTTTCATACTTCCACCCCTGATTCTAACTTAAAGATTTCATCAATTGTTGGAGCTTGTTGGTCAAAAGTTTCAATATATTGTCCTTTAGTCAGCAAGTCAAACAATTCCTTACCAGCCGCTTCGTCATCTAAGACTAAACGCCATGTTCCTTGATTGGTTAGGCTGGCTTTCGTCACATGAGGAAGTGCTTCTAATTCCGTTTGAGACAGCGAGCTAGACACAAACAGACGTGTTTTGCCATATTGATTACGAACTTCCTGCACGCTGCCATCCAAAATGACTTTCCCATCACGAATCATGACAACATCATCACACAATTCTTCCACATTGGTCATCACATGGTCAGAGAAAATAATGGTTGCTCCTCGCTCTTTTTCCTCAATAATGACTTGTTTCAAAATCTCGGTATTGACAGGATCCAAACCACTAAATGGCTCGTCTAGGATAATCAAATTTGGCTCATGCAAAAGTGTGATAATCAACTGCACTTTTTGTTGATTCCCTTTGGACAAGCTCTTGATTTTATCAGTCACTTTTCCTTTGACTTGCAAGCGCTCCATCCACTGAGGCAATTTTTCTTTCACAACCGCATTTGGCACTCCCTTTAAATTTGCCAAATACCGCACTTGCTCATAAACGGTTAACTTAGGCATCAGACTTCGCTCTTCTGGCAAATAACCAATTTTCCGATAGGTCTCCTGAGAAATCGGTTGCTTATCAAATGTAATGTTTCCGCTGTATTCTAAAAAACGCAGAATACTGTGGAAAATCGTTGTTTTCCCAGCACCGTTCTTTCCGATCAGACCGAGGATTTGTCCTGATTCAGCCCTGAAATCAACACCAAATAGTACTTGTTTTTGCCCAAAACTTTTTTCTAACTTCTGAATTTCAAGCATCCTAAACCTCCTAAAATTCTAAGCTCACTATATGTATATATACAATCTCTATATTTAATAGTATAACATTTTGAAAGCGTATTTTCAAGTTTTTGTGTAAAATTTCCTTATTTTCTACAGCAAAAAGAGAGCCATCAACAATTGCCCACAGTGCGACTGCCTCTCACTCTCTTGCCTTGATTCTATTTGTAATTTTCTAAGCCTTAAAGGCATCTACCAGTACTTGAAATTCTTCATTGGAGAGCGTAATCCCTTTCCCCATTTTTGTATGGTCAGGACTCCAACTACGAATATCGTATTTGGCTGGCGCACCATTGAAGCTCACACGATTCAGCTCTTTCGTCCAGCCTTTATCATTTTCTGACAACACCAATAACTTTTCTTCTATCTCAAATTTGAATTCTGACATTTTTGTCTCCTTTTTCTTCTTTCTTGATTTATTCGTAAAAAATTTACTTTTTTAGCGAGTTTGTTATATAATATATTGTAACAAGTTATGGAGAATTTAGCTATGAAAAAATTTCTCGAAATGATTTTAGAGCGCGCAAGTGAATTTATCAATTACAAAAAGGATACACAAGAGGTAGAGGAAGACAACGCCAATATTTTGCAGACGATTGAAATAGCTTTGCAAAAAAAATCAGGTGTGCATGTCATTTTTTCAGATAAAAGTTTTACTGGTGATATTGTCAAATATGACAAAGAGCGCCAGCAATTGATTGTTAAAAACTTCCAGAAAAGTATGTCAACGATTATTCGTATTTCAGATATTAAGCGGATTCGTCTGGTTCCAAATACTATCAGAGAAGCGCAAAAAAGAAATTCCAACCTCAGCTAGGAGATTGGAATTCTTTTATTCAAATAAGCTGTAATAATCCGCAATCGTCATTTTCGCTTTCTCTTCTTGATGTAAATCTTGGATAATTTGTCCGTCTTTCATGACAATCAAGCGATTTCCGTATTTGAGAGCATCTTCCATATGGTGGGTAATCATGAGAGCAGTCAGTTGGTCACGATTCACAAATTCTTCTGTCAGACTCATCAATGCCACACTGGTTTTGGGGTCAAGCGCTGCTGTATGTTCATCCAAAAGCAACAGCTCAGGGCGTTTGAGAGTCGCCATTAAAAGACTCAAAGCCTGTCTTTGCCCACCCGAGAGAAATTCAATCGGTGTGTCCAAATGTTTTTCTAAGCCATTGCCGATTTTGTCTATTGTCTCCTGAAATTCTTTGCGATAATGGCTCAGACAACGTGGCACCAGACGGCGTTTTTCACCACGAAATTTAGCAATCAATAGATTTTCTGCCACCGTCATGCGCGGAGCTGTTCCCATTTTTGGGTCTTGAAAAACGCGTGACAGATACTTAGCCCGTTTTTCTGGTGAATAATTGGTCACATTTTCACCTAGAATATAAATGCTGCCACTCGTCAATGGTAATGTTCCTGCAATGACATTGAAAAGCGTGGATTTCCCTGCCCCATTTCCGCCTAAAATCGTAATGAAGTCATGCTCAAAAATATCCAGTGAAACATCATTTAAAATAACTTTTTCTTCCTCAATACCTGTGTTGACAATTTTTGTCGCGTTTTTTAATTCTACAATTGCTGTCATTTGCTTAACTTGACTCCTTTAAAGAATTTATTTTTGAAAGTCGGAATCATGAGACAAATTGCCAAGATAACCGCACTATAAAGGCGAAGATAGCTGGTATTAAAGCCAAGCGCAATCACGCCCCAAATCAGGAATTGATAGAAAATAGAGCCGACAACAATCGTCAATAGGCGTTCTGCCAATGTCAGGCTGGTAAAAAGCACCTCTCCGATAATGAGACTGGCAAGCCCCACAACAATGACACCAATCCCGCGCGAGACATCCGCATAACCTTCCTGCTGGGCAATAAGGGCACCAGCTAGGGCAATGACACCATTAGACAGCACCAGACCCATTAACTCCATTCGTCCTGTGTGAATGCCAAAACTCCTTGCCATATCAGGATTATCACCCGTGGCAATATAAGCTTGACCCAATTTTGTATCTAGGAAAAAAAGCAATGCTACAATTACCAAACTGACAAAAATCAATCCTGTCAGAAGATTGTTTAATTCGCCAGAAAACGGTAGAAAGTCCTGAATTTGCTTCGTTCCAAGAAGTCCAAGATTAGCCCGCCCCATTAACATAAGCATAATCGAATGGCAGGAAGTCATGACTAAAATTCCCGAAAGGAGAGTAGGAATTTTCCCCTTAGTATAGAGAAGCCCCGTTACCATGCCTGCCAGACAGCCAGCCAGAATGGCAACAGCAGTTGCCAGAAAAGGATTGATTCCCTTACTAATCAGCGTAACTGCTACTGCTCCGCCCAATGGAAAAGAGCCCTCTGTTGTCATATCAGGGAAGTTTAAAATGCGGAAGGTCATAAAAATCCCCAAGCCTAAAATAGCCCAAACAAGTCCTTGTGAGACAATTGAAAGTATCATACTGTTGTCCTAACCTTTAAAATATACTAGCTTTACTCAATGACTTGTCCTGCTTTTTTCAGAACATCATCTGGAATTGTTATTCCTAGCTGAGCAGCCACTTTTTTGTTCACAACTGATTTGCCAGTAGCAAAGATTTCAACAGCTGTGTCTGCTGGTTTAGCGCCCTTCAAAATTTTCGCCGTCATTTTTCCAGTCGCCACTCCAAGATCTTTTTGATCGACAACCACTGAACCCAGACCACCTTCTTCTACCATAGCTGTCGCACTTGGATAGATTGGTTTTTTAGCCGTTTGATTGCTGGAAACGACTGTTGAAAAAGCTGAAGCAATGGTGTTGTCAATTGGAATCCAAATAGCATCTACCTTTCCTGTCATCACATTCATGGTTGAAGCAATCTCATTGGTAGAAGGTACAGCATAAGGAAGCACTTTATAGCCTGCTTTTTCAGCCAAAGCTGTAAATTCTTCTACCTGCGTTTTTGAATTGTCTTCACTGCTTGAATAAAGGACGCCGATTGTTTTCACATTCGGTGTTAATTGTTTGATGAGCTCCAATTGCTGTTGAGCTGGGTTGTGGTCAGACACACCTGTAATGTTGCCTCCCGGCTTTTTCAAATCCTTTAGTAAATTCGCCCCAACTGGATCGGTCACTGCTCCCATGACGATTGGCTTGTCTTTCGTTACACTAGCCAAACCTTGAGCAGCAGGCGTTGCGATTCCAATCAGCACGTCATTGCCATTGGCAACTAATTGCTTGCTCATCGTTGCCACTTTACTTTGGTCACCTTCTGCATTCATAAAGTCAATTTTGATCTTCTTACCTTTATAACCTTCTTGCGCCAATCCTTCTTGAATCCCTTTATAAATCAAATCAAGTGACGGATGACTGACATATTGCAGCACACCAACTTTTACTGTTTTGGTTGTATTGTTTGTCTTCGGTGCTTTCTCGCCATTTACACTAGAATAAATAATGCCTCCGACAACTAATACCACCAAAAGAGCAATCATTCCCATTAACCGTTTGTTTTTCATATCTGTTCTCCATTTCGTATTTTCTAATTTTTATTCAAGTAAAAGCCAGAGTCGCCATCGTTTCAACATATTTTTACCTCCATTAACGAGACTGAAACAATAAAAGAAAAACCCACACACAGTTCATCCTGTGTGAGGGCGTAAATCGCGGTGCCACCTCAATTATGGGAAAAATAATAGACTTATCCCACATCTCAATCTTGTCTAACAACAAGTTGCACTGTAAGGTGTGCTCACCGAATTTTTATCGTTTCAAATTCAACTTCTATCCATTAGCCCAATTTCATAAAACGCTGCTGCTTGTTTTCACCAACCACAAGCTCTCTGCCAACAACTATTTTATTACTTTTCTAATTTGATATTATTTTAGATGTTTCTGAAACAAATGTCAAGTGTTTTGTCAAACTTTTCTGACAATAATTTTCCAACCTTTTCTTGCTATTTTTTGTTATAATCTTCTTTAGTATCATTCAAGGAGAGAAAACCATGTCCTTTGACGGATTTTTTTTACACCACATGACAGAGGAATTGCGGCAACAGTTGCTATATGGTCGCATTCAAAAAATCAACCAACCTTTTGAGCAGGAATTAGTGCTGCAAATCCGCAGCAATCGGCAAAATCACAAATTGCTCTTGTCTGCTCACCCTGTTTTTAGTCGCATTCAACTAACCCGTACCGCCTTTGAAAATCCAGCAGTACCCACCACATTTATCATGGTTATGCGAAAATATCTACAAGGCGCTACAATTGAAAACATTTCACAAATCGAGAATGATCGAATTTTAGAAATTTCTGTCTCCAATAAAAATGAAATTGGAGATAGCGTGGCAGCAACTCTAGTCATCGAAATCATGGGTAAACACAGCAATATCATCTTAATGGACAAGGCAAGTAGTAATATCATTGAGGCCATTAAGCATGTTGGCTTCTCGCAGAATAGTTACCGCACGATTCTGCCGGGCTCGACCTATGTCGCTCCACCTCAAACAGGCAGTCGCAATCCGTTTACGATTTCTGACGAAAAGTTATTTGAAATTCTCCAGACAGAGGATTTATCAGCTCGTTCTTTACAAAAGCTGTTCCAAGGCTTGGGGCGCGATACAGCGACCGAGCTCAGTCAGCGCTTAACGAGTGAGAAACTAAAAACCTTCCGTGCTTTCTTTGCCAGTCCCACACAAGCTCATCTGACAACCAAATCCTTTGCCCCCATTCTTTTTGTGGACAGTCAGAAAGAATTTCCGAGCTTATCGCAGCTACTAGACGATTTCTATCAAGACAAGGCGGAACGCGATCGCGTTAATCAGCAAGCCAGTGAACTGATTCATCGAGTAGAGAATGAATTAGAAAAAAACCGCAAGAAATTAAAAAAACAAGAGCAGGAATTAGTCGCGACTGAAAATGCTGAAGAATTTCGCCAAAAAGGAGAACTCCTCACTACTTTTTTGCACCAAGTTCCAAACAATCAAGACCAAGTAGAACTGGACAATTACTACACAAGCGAAAAAATTACTATTGTGTTGGATAAAGCTTTGACCCCTAACCAAAATGCTCAGCGCTATTTTAAGAAATACCAAAAGCTGAAAGAAGCAGTCAAGCATTTAACGGGACTGATTGAAGAAACTAAAGAAACCATTCAATATTTGGAGAGCGTAGAAACAGCTTTGTCGCAAGCTAATCTCACAGAAATTACAGAAATCCGAGAAGAATTGATTCAGACAGGCTTTATTCGTCGACGTCAGCGTGAAAAAATCCAAAAACGGAAGAAACCTGAGAAATATTTGGCAACTGACGGTAAGACGATTATTTTGGTCGGTCGAAACAACTTACAAAATGATGAGTTGACCTTTAAAATGGCTAAAAAAGAGGACCTTTGGTTTCATGCCAAGGATATTCCCGGCAGTCACGTCGTTATCACGGACAACCTACATCCAAGTGATGATGTCAAGACAGATGCTGCGGAATTGGCGGCATACTTTTCTAAGGCGAGATTGTCCAATCTCGTTCAGGTGGATATGATTGAAGTCAAAAAACTTAACAAGCCAACAGGTGGTAAACCTGGTTTTGTAACCTACACAGGGCAAAAGACCCTACGCGTTACTCCTGATGAAGTCAAAATTAAATCCATGAAGATGTAAGGTGTCTACTAACTGGCACCTTTTTCTGACTATTTTTTATATGTCCGACCCTCGGATGAAATGAATTTCTTTTCAGGTAAGCTGTCCGACCCTCGGACGGAATGAATCTCTTTTCAGGCAAGCTGTCCGACCCTCGGACAGAGTGAATCTCTTTTCAGGCAAGCTGTCCGACCCTCAGACGGAATAAATCTCTTTTCAAGCAAGCTGTCCGACCCTCGGACAGAGTAAATCAGTTCTCAAGCAGGTCGTCAATGTGAATGACAGCTCAAACCAATTCTCGTTCACTTCTTCGACCGGGGCGACAGCTTAAACTAGTTCTCATTCACTCCGTCGACCGAGACGACAGCTTAAACCAGTTCTCGTTCACTTTGTCGACCGAGGCGACAGCTACGAACTTATTCTCATTACAAGGACTTCTTAGAAAAATAAAAGGCTTAAAATCAGTGCTTTTAACAACACGATTTTAAGCCTTTTTGGCATCATTCTTTTGAATTTTGAATGGAATTTAAGCTTTTGTCTAACTTTGTCCACCGCCTTTTATTCCGATTTCTCAATATCTTTCTTTAACTCCGACACATTCAATTTTGCAGAGAGAAAATCTTGGTCTTGAACCGGAAAACGCTGCTCCAAAGCCGCAATCGTTCCGATTTCAACCTCTCCATTTTTCATGACAAAATCCATGACATGTCCACCGAATTGGTGGTCATCAGATAGAAAATGAAGATGATAACCAGCTACGCTAACGCCGTGAAACAGCTCCGGCGTCCAAAAGCCAACAATCGTTCCTGAAACGTGTTCTGCATGGTACTCAGGCTGATGAGCGGCAATTTCTACGAACTTCTTCCCCGAAGAGGATTTTGGAGCCATGCGTACATGCATGCTGCTAAATTCACCATGAATCTTAATTGAGCGAAAAAGATTTTCCCCGACATAGCTAGCTTCTATGCGCTTCTTCAACGCTTCATCACTTAGCTCAACGTCCTGACGAAAACGCACTTCTGCTTGGTGGAAAGCCACTGCAGCATAAGGAACCGTCATATCTGTTGAAACCTCTATCACTTCAGGACTTGCTCCTATTCCCTTGGCTTGATAAGCCTTACCGTCAAGCACAATCAGCTCTCCGTCAATAGAGTCTAAAGTACCAATCCCTAAATCGCCATGTTGAAGCAATTCTTCAATCGTCATCGTCCCCTTGTAAAGCCCCGCCATCAAAGCCCCCAAAGTATTGTAGTGAAATAATGTTACAAGCTCTGCCATTTCTCCTCCTAGGCAATTTTTACTATCTTTCCTTGAAAAAACAGTGGAAAAACGAACTCTTTTAACAATTTCGAGTTCTTTCCCACTTCTTCTTTAATAAAACTCATCTGGTAAAATCGTTTCTCCCAGCGTGCTGCTGTCCTTGTAATCCACTGGCACATCAATGATAACCGGTCCATTTTCCTTTAAGGCTTTTTGGAGCAACTGTGTTAATTCTGCTGGAGATGTTGCTCGGAATCCTTTCGCACCAAAACTCTCTGCATATTTAACGAAATCAACAGCTCCGAAGTCTACTCCAGATGAACGACCGTATTTCATTTCTTCTTGGAATTCCACCATATTATAATGACCATCGTTCCAAATGAGATGAACAATTGGCAAGTGCAGGCGAACCGCTGTCTCTAGCTCCTGAGCCGAAAAGAGGAAGCCACCGTCTCCAGACACAGAAATAATCTTGGTGTTAGGACGAACCAAGGCTGCTGAAATTGCCCAAGGCAATGCTACACCTAGCGTTTGCATCCCATTTGAAAAAAGCAGATGCCTTGGTTCATAGCTCTTGAAATAACGTGCCATCCAAATATAATGCGTACCCACATCTACTGTAACTGTCATATCGTCTGTCGTATTTTCCTGCAAAACTTCGACAATATCCAGCGGGTGTAGGCAACCTTTTTCAATTTGGCTGCGGTCAAATTTCACATCACCGTCCATTTTATCTCGCAGCACTTGCAGATATTCCCGCGAGCCTTCTGGTAATTGATAGCCGTTAATCGCTGGCAGCAATAAATCCAAAGTATTTACAATATCTCCAATCAGCTCCCGCTCCGGTTGGAAGTAAGTATCAATCTCTGCTGGCTCTACGTCAATCACAATGACGCGGGCAGAAATTTCAGCATTCCAGTTGCGTGCTTCATACTCAATCGGATCATAGCCGATAGCGATGACTAGATCAGATTTTTTCAAGAGCATATCACCCGGCTGATTGCGAAACAGTCCGACACGTCCAAAGAACGTAGCTTCTTCCAATTCACGAGACACAATCCCAGCCCCTTGGAATGTTTCCACAACAGGCAACTGTACTTGCTCCAATAACTGACGAATAGAAGCCGTCACTTTGGCACTTGAAGCGCCATTCCCCAAGAGAAGAACGGGCAACACAGCATTTTTAATCGCTTGCGCTAGGTAGTTGATGTCAGCCACTGAACTAGAACCCAGTTGCGGATCCGTCAACGGTTTAATAGCCTTCACACGAACCTGACTATCCACCACATCCTGTGGAATGGAGATAAAACTTGCCCCCGGCATCCCTGACTTGGCATGACGATAAGCATTGGCAATAATTTCTGAAAGAGTATTGCCATCTTGCACTTCGACAGAATACTTGGTAATCGGCTTAAACAGTGCAGCATTATCCATGGACTGATGTGCACGTTTGAGAAGATCAGCTCGTTTGACCTGACCGGCTAAAGCTAGTACAGGATCCCCTTCTGCGGTCGCAGTAACCAATCCCGTTGCTAAGTTTGAAGCACCTGGTCCACTGGTTGCAATCACGACACCTGGCTCTCCTGTAATCCGCCCAATTCCTTGCGCCATAAAAGCAGCATTTTGTTCATGACGAGCCACGATCAGTTGTGGACCTTTGTCCTCTAAGGTATCAAACACACGGTCAATCTTTGCACCCGGAATCCCAAACACATAATCCACTTTATGATTAATTAAACTATCTACAATTAGATCAGCACCAAATTTTTCAGTCATTTTCTTCGTCCTTCCTGAATATCACGCTCATCATTATATCATAATTCCCATGCGTCTTATAGGATTGTGCTTGTTACTCTTTTTACAAACTATCGTACAATTCCTGCATCTCCATATCATCTGGAACCAAGTGAAGATAATACTCTGCTTGGTGTTTTGCTTCTTCAAAATCCCCCATTTCACGAAGTAGATAAATATACTGCTCTAAAAATTCTGGATTTTCCTTTAAATCCGAGAGCAACAGACGATAGCGCTCCAAAGCTGCTGTTGTCTGTTCCAAAGCCTGATAGGCACGCGCAATATTCCACTTAGTCAGTACATTGTCTATGTCTTGCTCCTCAAATTTCAAAACTTCATCAAAACGCTCTTGCTCTAAGTAAAGATTAGACAAACGCAATGCAATTTCTTCCAAGTCTTCCGCATTATCTTTTGCTTTCAAAAGATAATCTTCTGCCTTTTGCTCATCATGAAGTTCATAAGAAAGCTGCGAAGCTAGCAACAAAAGACGTGTATCAAATGGATTTTTCGACAAGCCCTGCTGCGTGAGGCGCAATGCATCTTCTGTCTGATGTTCTGCATGAAGCGACAAAGCATAACCATACTCATAACCTTCAAATTCCGGCGAAATCGCATCAATTTGCTTAAAGTATAGATTAGCTTTTTGATATTCTTTTTGGTCATATAAAATAGTCGCTAATTCAAAGGCTACAGCATCATCGTATTCAATCTCTAAAGCTTTTTCTAAAAACTCAATCGCTACTTCAAATTTCCCCAAACTTGCATAGGAAACGCCAATCCGCTGATAAGTAGAAACACCCGTCTGCTCATAAATCAGGCGATTGTCTAAGCTAGCATACTCTTTAATAGCTTGATTGAAATTTCCCAATTCAAAATCTATTTCAGCCAAGCCAAAAGTCACTAACGGCTCGTCAGACAATTGCTTTGCCTCGGCTAATTTTTCTCTTGCAACGTCCGGCAACCCTTCCATTTGGTACAAATCGGCTTTGACCAAGAGTGCTGTCACATACCAGTCACTATCAGAAGTAATTTCTTCCAGATAGGCAAAGGCCTCTTCCACTTGTCCATCTTCACTAGCAATCTGTGCTAAACTAATATAGGATTCTGGATAGTGGGGAGCTAAGTTTTCATAAATTTGCTTAGCTTGAGGGAAAAAGCCGATACTTTCTAAGTAGTCGGCTAATTCAAGTAATTCTTCTTCTGTATCATTTGTTAGAGCTCTTTCAAAATATTTATTGGCATGTGCCAAATCCTGCTTTTGCAAAGAAGCAACCATTTTCTCACTGTTGTTCAATTTCTTCTCCTGTCTCATCTACGGATTCTTCTTCATACAAGCCGCTGACTTTCTTATACCATTTAAAAATAGCAGCAATCACAACTTTTGCAGACGCATAAACGGGAATTCCCAGCAAAACGCCCCAGATACCAAACATAGAACCAGCTGTCAAAAGGACAAAAAGGACATTAATCGGGTGGATATTCAATTGGCTACCGAGAATCAATGGTGATACAAACCGCCCTTCAATCGTTTGCTCTACAATAAAGACAACAATAACTTTCAAGAGCATAATTGGACCAGCAATCAAACCTAAGACAAGAGCCGGTAACATCGCGAGAAAACTTCCTAAGTAGGGAACCAAATTTAAAATCCCTGCAGTTACTCCAAGCGTCACTGCATAACGAAGTCCTATTATCTTAAAGAAAATGATAAACATAATCGCTACAATGATAGCAACAGTCACCTGACCACGAACATAGTTGGCAAGCTGTGTATTGACGTCTGTCAAAATTTGCCCAACAGGTTCACGAAACTTAGTTGGCATGAATTTTGTCAAATAAGATTTCAAATTTTTCCCATCTCGTAAAAGGTAAAAAAGGATAAAAGGCATGATAATAATGGCTACAATCACTTGCGAAGCTGTACTAATTAATGTACTAACCCAGTTCACCGCTTTCGATGAGAAATTACTCGCCCAAGCTGTCACTTGATCTGAAAAATTATTCGCAATTTCTTCCAATTGAGGCTTGACATCATCAGAAATTCGATTTTCCAAAAAATCTTGAATGATTTTATTCGACTTTTGCAAATTAGCTGGTAAATTCCTTACAAAGCTCACAATCTGATGTTGCAAACTTGGAATTGCTACAGCCAAGCCCCAAATTAAGAGCAATGCAATCAAAATAAAAACAATCGTAATCGCAACTAAACGATTGATCTTATGTTTCTCCATAAAATCTACAATTGGATTTAAGAGATAATACAAAAGCCCTGCTAAAATCACCGGCAGCATGATAACTCCGATAAATTCTAGAACAGGAATAAAAATAAAACTAATTTTGCTTAATACAAAAATATTCAACCCCAACAATAAGGTCACCAAAAAAACAGTGATTGCCTTATTGTCTAAAAACCACCGAAAAAACCATGATAGGCTGAAATCCTTCTTTTTGTGTTCCATACAGACATCCTTTTCTTTATTTATCTCATTGTAGCATTTTTCACTAAAAAATTCTTGAAGAAAGGGTAGTCCTTTATGAATTTCCTTCTTACGCTCGAGTCAAACACAAAAAGCGGTCATCCATTCAATTCATGAACAGATTCCCACTTTTAGCTTTCTTTATCTGAGAAAAAAATTGTAAACCGCATTCGTTTGTCATCAACAGCTTCAAAGAGATAGTGCAAATGATGATTTTCCAAAATCTGTTGCACGATAAAGAGTCCCAGACCTGTTCCACCATCTTTGCGGTTACGACTGTAATCCGGACGATAAAATGGCTGAAATATTTGCTGGATTTGCTGTTCATCCAACACATGTTCCGCATCATTTTCAATGATTAACTGATTGTCTTTAATCATTAAAAGAATCTCTCCGCCAGCTACTGTATAATGGAAAGCATTATCTAGTAAATTTTTAATAGCTTTCAGCAAATAAGTCTTGTTGCCATGCACTTGAAACTCTTCTAACTGTACAGTAAATTGGTAGCCTTTCACATCAGCTAACATTTTATAGCTGCTCAAGTTTTCCTCCAAGAGCTGATTAAGTGAAAAGTCCTCTTCTTCAGCTTCTATTCGCATTTCAATCTTAGAAATTGCCAAGATAGACTGTACAAGTTTTGATTGCTCTTCCAAAATTTCACGACATTTATGCAGGTATTTATCTTTATCTTTGAAGTCACCAACACCGTAAATCATACCATCCACAATTCCCATCATGCTGGTAATCGGCGTTTTCAGCTCATGAGAAGTCATCCGTAGAAATTCTGCTTTCTCCCGCTCGCTTTCAGCCACTTTTTCATTTTCCAATCGCAAAGCTTCAATACTCATCAACAGATTTTGATAAAGAGTGTTAATATCTTGAGCAAGTGTGGATATTTCATCCCGCCCTTTGACAGGACAAGCCACATCTGGAGAAAGAGTTGCCATTTTTCGCGTGCTCTCTGAAATATCTGTAATGCGTTTGGTTGCAAATCGACTATAAAGAAAAGCCACTATACCACCTAACGTTAACGAAAAGAATAAGATATAAGGATAAAGACTTAACAACACGTAAGTAGCATCCGATATTGGTTGGAGCGAATATTCCCCACGTAAGGTCAATGTGGTCCCTTCTGCCGTTCTTATCTTCTTGCTCATACTTTTAGTTTGATTTTTCAAACTCATGTCAGAAGGTAAAATTGTTAATTGGAATTCTCCCTTTTCATTAGCTAAATCAATATGTGGATAAATAAGTTTTCCTTTCGCATCTAATATACTAAACCAGACGCGTGTATTCTTTCGATTGTAGTCACTTAAAAGCTTTCCTATATCATCTGACGGTTTTCCTTGAACTTGCTGAGCAATCTGAAAGAACTCACTTTTAGCTTCTCGATGCTTGACTTGCTCATAATAAACAGGCATCACAAAATAGAGTGTTGTTAAAACCGTTGTCACGATAATAAAAATTATTGTTCCTGTCAAAAGAAAATGCTTTTTAGCAATTCTCACTCTTCTTCTCCTCCAAGTTGATAACCCATACCAGTAATCGTTTTAAGAGGTATTCCAGGAATTTTTTTCCGAATATTTTTTACATGGTTATCCAAAACACGGCTATCCAGTTCACTATAACCCCAAATTGTATTCATCAATTGATCCCGAGTCACCAAATGATTTTTTCTTTGAGCTAAAGCTTGGATAATTTCATATTCTTTTTTAGTAGGAGACATTTTCTCTTCTTGCCAATAAACTGTACAATCGTCAATTGAAACACGTAAGTCTCCAATGACAATCTCTGATTCTGTCACAGTACTCCGGAAAATATTTTCAATGCGTTTCATCAAAATAAGTGGCGAAAATGGTTTGGTAACATAATCACTGATAAGGTGATTAAAGCTGACCAGCTGAGTATATTCATCATCTAGTGCAGTTAACATCATAACTGGTACCTGCGACGTCTTCCGGATTTCCTTCAACACATCCAGACCGCTCATAGAGGGCAACATAACGTCCAGAATGATGAGGTCAAACGATTTTTCCTCAAATTCACGTAGGGCTTCTGCCCCGTCAAAAACTGGTGTCACCTCATAATGATTTTCTTTCAAAAATTCACAAATCACTTGATTAATCGTAGTGTCATCTTCTACTACTAAAATCTTATGCATTTCTTACTCCTTAAAATATAGATATAAAATTAAATGACTGCTAATCAATGTAAAGATTACTTTTATTATACAACAAAATAGTGAACTTACAAAGATTGAACCGTGATGCAGGATAAAAACTTTCTTCCCAAAAAACTAAACATTTTTCAGAAGTCAAACAGACAACCCTGATTGTTAGCGCCACCACCCGCAAATCTATTTTTATTGTATCAAAGTCATCTGTTCCCATCCTATCTCGAATCTATTTTTTATCTATTTTTTCATCATAAAACTGACAGCAGCTTTCACTTGTGAAAACCATTTCATCTCTTTTTGTGTTATAATGAAAGTATCAAATATTTCGAGGTGAATGATGACACAAACAGTTTATTTTGGAACTTATACACGTCGTAGCTCAGAAGGAATTTACAAAGCTGATTTTGATACTAGCACAGGAGAACTGGCAAATTTAACACTTATTGCAAAAGAGCCAAATCCTACTTATTTAGCTTTTGACAAGCAACAGAACCTATATTCTGTCGGAACTGAACACGGTGAGGGAGGCATTGCAGCCTTTAATAAAGCGGGACAGTTACTCAATCACGTTGTGGCCGAAGGTGCTCCTCTATGCTATGTGAGTGTAGATGAAGCAAGAAGCCTTGTCTACGGGGCAAACTACCATAAAGGACAAGTATTAGTTTATAGACGACAAGAAAATGGTAGCCTTAAATTAGTTGATTCTGATGTTCATATCGGCTACGGTCCTCATGAAAACCAAGCTGCTGCTCATGTGCATTTTGCAGATTTAACACCCGATAAGTATCTGGTTACGTGTGATTTAGGAACTGATGAAGTTGTGACATATGAAATTAGTGATTATGGACGCCTAAATCGATTAGAGACTTATCATGCGACATCTGGCGCTGGTCCACGTCATATTGTGTTCCACCCTCACTACAAAATTGCTTATCTTATTTGTGAATTAAACTCTACTATTGAAGTTTTAATTTACGATGGAGATGGTCAATTTGAACGCCTGCAAACCATCTCCACTTTACCAGAAGACTTTTCAGAATTTAATGGAACAGCTGCTATTCGCCTATCTGCTGACGGTCGCTTCCTTTATGGCTCCAACCGCGGACATAATTCAATCGCTGTTTACAAAGTAGCAGGAGATGGAACACTTGAACTTGTAGAATTCGTACCAACTAATGGAAAAAATCCACGTGATTTTAATATTACACCAGATCAACAGTATATTATCGCAGCCCATCAAGACTCAGACAATGCGACTGTCTTCAAACGTGACCCAGAAACAGGAAAATTAACAGAATTATCACATGATTTCTTTGTTCCAGAAGGTGTTTGTGTTGCTTTTACTCATTAATCTCTTCTTAAGAGACTAATCCCAATCGCCTATGGTTGGGATTTTTTGTTGTCTATATGTCATCTTCCCAGATTCTATTCATTTGCAAGTAATTGTATTAGGGAGCACGACCGTCTGCTTTAGTCGCCAATTTTATACCGAACATCACGATACTGACGAAAAGAACATAATAAAAAGAGGCAAGGAAATGAAACCTTGTCTCTTTATTGTTTTAATTTAAAATCGGATATTTTCTCGCGTTTTTTCATACGATGTAACAAAACGATTGGTTACACCAGGTTCTACTACATCCAATGCTTGCGAGATCTCCTCAAACGATGCTTGATAATCAAACTCATTTTCAAAAATCTCTAGTGCACGGTTGAAGGCAGTTTGAACTCCTTCATCAAATGAACGATAGCGATTTGAATATTGTAACAATTGCTCTGTCAAAGTAGCATTTTCAACAATCCGGTAAGTCTCATTTTCCAGTTCATTCATATCATTTGTCAAAATCTCTAACATACGATTTACTGATTCAATATTGACACGATACTGTTCCAATTCTGCTACTAAAGCTTCTGTGTTATCACTTGCAGTAAAGAAAGTGGTCAGGAAGCTCCGTGGAATACCCGGCAAATTGCGTTTTTCCATATAACGCTTAATCGTATGCAATTTGTTGATATAAATATTAACTTTTTGCCGAGCATTGGCATCATCTTTTTCAATTTTAGCCAATTTTTCACTCAACACTAACTGCTCATCTTCAATTTCTTTCACACGTTTTTGAATGGTTTCAAGATTTTCTTGAAGAACAGAATAAGCTTGTTTTCTTTCTGAAGAATCTTCAATCGCTTCTAAAACAACATCATCTAAGCTAGAAAGTTCACTTTGAAGTCGACGAACATGATTCGTATCGCTTTCTGTCAAGAGATACAATTTTGAAAGGCGGGCAATCTCTGTTAAAAGATTTTGATTGTTTTCTTTTGTATGACCTAAATAACCTGGTAAACTATTAACTAATTTGACAACTACTTTATGTGACTTGATTTCACGATTAAACATGTCATATAAAGCATCCATTTCTTCTTGGATTTGCGTATTTTCATATTGTGCATTGTCCAATTCTAAACTGGCAATGTTTTCACTGTTGCGTTTCAAACTAGTATGCAGCTGTTGGAAGCGAGATTCAATATCAGTTTCAATAAAATGATAACCGGATTCCAGTAATTTGCGATGACCAGACTCCAAATCTTCCAACTGTTCTGGTAACTTTTGATCTAATTCTGATACAAGCTCTGGGATTTTTTCAACAATATGCGTTAAAGCAAGGATGTGATCTTCTGTTTTATCCAAAATTTCCGCTGCTTCAACAGGGTCTCCTGATGAGTTTAAAGTTACAAATTGAGAGAATTCAGATTGAATTTTTTCTAATTGCTTTTCAATCTCAGGAAGCGCTGAGCCATAACTTTCTGTATCATTTGCCACAGACACTTGTAACTTTTCAAATAAATCCAAAGCATGCAAGACACGACCGCTATTTTTAGACTCTTGTTTTTCTAATTCAGCAAGTGCATTGCGAATAGCAGTAATATCTTCTTCAATCAAGTCAATTTGGCTCTCAATTTTATCAATACCATGCTTTGCTTTTAGAAACCGAAACGAATTATTGTAACCTTCCGTTTCAAAGAGGTTATTTTCGATGTCTGCAAAAGAATTTAAAGAAAGGTCAACCCATTTTTGATTCCATTCACGAAAAGCCACTTGACTTTGTCCAATCAAATGCATGTTTTTAACCGCTTCGACTTCATCGTTTACAGGAAGATTATAAAGTTCTTCTTTGCGATCTTCTAACTTAGCAAGCAAGGCATCATTTCTTTTTCTTAATAAGACAGCAGTTATGTAAGCAACAATCAAGAGAACTGCTATCACTATAATTAGTACGATTAGTCCGTTAGACATGTAAAACTCCTTCAAAATATTACTTGAAAATAATCATGATTATTATATCATAATTTTCTTGGTAAATGTGAATTTTTTCAGATTTTTTTAAACGTCCAATGTACTATATACGGCGTTCTCTTCGATAAATTCACGGCGAGGTTCTACACGGTCACCCATTAGCATATCAAAAATCTTGTCCGCTTCTGCTGCATCATCGACTGAGACACGCGCCATTAAGCGATGTTCTGGGTTCATCGTTGTTTCCCAAAGTTGGTGGTCGTCCATTTCTCCCAAGCCTTTGTAACGTTGAATACTTGGTTTAGAACGCCCTTCAGAATAACGCTCCAATGCCAACTGTAGCTCTTCTTCTTGATTGGCTCCGGGCTGGATGTATTCTTTCACTTCACTGCCGACTTTCACACCATAAATAGGCGGTTGAGCAATATAGACATAACCTGCTTCCAAAACAGGCTTCATATAACGATAAATCAACGTCAAAAGAAGGGTTCGGATATGCGCACCATCAACATCGGCATCGGTCATAATGACTAATTTTTGATAACGAGCTTTGCTCACATCAAAATCCGCTCCAAAGCCTGTTCCCATTGCGGTAAAGAGACTACGAATTTCTTCATTGGCTAAAATTTTATCCATGCTAGCTTTTTCAACATTTAAAATCTTACCGCGAATTGGCAAAATAGCCTGAAACTCCCGATTTCGACCAGACTTGGCTGAACCACCAGCTGAATCTCCTTCCACGATAAACAATTCTGTTTCGTGTGGATCATTAGAGGAGCAATCTGCCAATTTACCTGGTAAGTTTGAAATTTCAAGACCTGATTTCTTGCGAGTCACTTCACGTGCACGCTTGGCTGCAATCCGAGCCTTGGACGCCAAAATTCCCTTTTCTACTATCTTCTTAGCAACCGCAGGATTTTCCAAAAGGAAATCTGAGAAAGCTTCGCTAAAGAGACGATTAGTAATTTTAACAACTTCACTATTTCCAAGTTTCGTCTTTGTTTGTCCTTCAAACTGTGGGTTAGGATGTTTTACAGAGATAACAGCTGTTAATCCTTCACGGACATCTTCACCAGTCAGGTTGTCTTCATTTTCTTTCAGAAGCTTATTTTTCTTGGCATAGTCATTGATGACACGTGTGAGCGCTGTACGAAAACCTTGTTCATGCGTCCCACCTTCATGAGTGTGGATATTATTTGCAAAACTCATGACTGTTTCGTGATAGCCTGTTGTGTACTGCATGGCTACTTCAACAGTAATATCATCCATTTCTCCGTCTGTATAAATCGGATTTTCAAAGATAACATCTTTATTTTCGTTGATATATTGGACGTAGCTGGCAATCCCGCCTTCATAATGGTAATCTTTTGTTTGCTCCAAACCTTCCCGTTTATCGGTAATAGAAATTCGCAGACCACGATTCAAAAATGCTAGTTCTTGCACCCGTTTATTTAATTTTTCAAAATCAAATTCAACCGTTTCTGTGAAGATTTCTGGGTCTGGTGTAAAATGAACAGTTGTTCCTGTGCGATCGGTCTCGCCAATAATCTCCAGATCCGCTACGACGTGCCCGCGACGGTATTCTTGAAAATGAATCTGACCGTTCTTGTAAACCCGAACATCAAGTTGAGTAGAAAGAGCATTAACCACGGAAGATCCGACACCATGCAATCCTCCAGATACCTTGTACCCGCCACCACCGAATTTTCCTCCAGCATGAAGAATGGTAAAGACAGTTTCTACCGCAGGACGACCTGTTTTTTCTTGAATATCTACAGGGATTCCACGACCGTCATCAACAACGGTAATCGAATTGTCTTTCTCAATAAATACTTGAATATGTGTTGCAAAACCAGCTAATGCCTCATCAATTGAGTTATCTACAATTTCCCAAACAAGATGATGCAGTCCTTCTTTTGAAGTTGAGCCAATATACATCCCTGGACGCATTCGGACAGCTTCCAAACCTTCTAAAACCTGAATTTGACTGGCATCATAATCCTGTGCTTGCAGTTCTTTATTTTCTTCTGACATACGATTCCTTTTCTATATTTTTATAAATTTCTTGAGATTTTCCATATCATCAAAGAGATAAGTTGCAAAGCCAGCTGATTGACCCGCTTCTGTGTCAATTGAGCGATCTCCGATGACTAACCCATTCTCAATCTGATACTTATCTTTTAAATACAGCATTGACTCAGGATTTGGCTTTCTCTTAAAACCACGATTAGAAGTCACCACTTCTGTAAAGTAGCCTGAAATCCCTGTTTTATCAAGAATCTCTAAAACCTGATCATTCCGATGAGAAATCAGAAAATTACGCCCTCCTTGTACAACGATATTTCTGAGCAAGTCTGCAGCACCTTCAAACAATACTGAATGAGCTAACTCTCTCGCTTCATTTTCTTTATAAGTTTGTAAAAAATGAGGGGTATTGGGCGCAAATTGAGCAATTGCATAAGGAGTTGAAATCTTTAGCGCCTTGTAAACATCATCATGGGCAGCTTGAATCCCAAAACCAGCTAACGTTTCTACAAATGCAGCCGTTGACGTCTCGTAATTATTGAGGAGAGTCCCCCCTAAATCCCAAATATAATCTTGATAATCCATACCTTTTATTATAACATATTTTTGTAAAAAATGGCTGTTAAAACAGATAGGAAAGCCTATTTTAGACATGAATTTTCATAAAAAAACTTACTTGGATCATTCCAAATAAGTTTTAGTATCATAGATAATCAATCACCATAAACATCATTGTAAAGCATCGCCGTTGCAAGCTGCTCACTGTCTCCGCCTAACTGATGAACCAACTCATAAGCAAAAGCTAGAGCAGTTGCAGGTCCTCGGCTAGTAATCACTTTCCCGTCAACAACGACGGTTTGCTTGATATAAATGCCAGAATCAATATCTGACTCGATACCATCGTAACAGGTAAACTGTTTGTCCTTTAAAATACCTGCACGATTGAGTGCAATCGGTGCTGCGCAAATGGCAGCTATCCACTTGCCTTCTTCCTGCATCTTTTGTAGAGCTGATATCAAACGATCATCATCTCGCAAATTGGTCGCACCAGGCATTCCTCCCGGCAGTACCACTAAGTCATAATCCTCTAACTTTCCAGCCCAAACCTTATCTGCTTGAACTGAAATACCATGAGAACCTGTTACCGCTTTTTCAAATCCAATCATGTCACATAGGATTCCTGCACGGCGAAGAACATCTACAACCGTCAATGCTTCAATTTCTTCAAAGCCATTGGCTAACATAACAGCTACTTTTGTCATTTTTCTTCTCCTTTATTTTAATCGTTTTAAAACCACTTTTTTACGTCTTTGAGGATAGCGTATCTTTTTTTCATCTGTGAGATTATTTTGATAGCTCATCGAAAGCAAGAGCCCGACCCCGATTAAATTACTAATAATGGAAGATCCGCCTTGGGAGATGAATGGAAGTGGAATCCCTGTCAAAGGCAAAATCCCTGTTACTGCTCCGATATTTTCAAAAATATGGAAGAGTAGCATCATGATGAAACCAGTAGAAATATAGGTATAAAATTGATTATTTGATTTCAGCGTAATTTTTAGCATACGATAGATCAAGAGCAAATACAAGGCAATCACAACTGTTGCGCCGACAAAGCCAAAATCTTCTGCAATAACCGTAAAAATCATATCGCTTTCACGCACAGGAACCAATAGATTGGATACATTAAACCCTTGTCCCCAGAGACCACCACTACCAATTGCTATTTGACCTTGTGCCTGTTGATAAGTAGTGGTTTGAGCGTAGTCAAACGGATTCAGCCAAGCCAAAATACGGTTGATCTGATAGGTTGGCATCCCAATTTGGTGCAAAAAAGCTCGCCCGTCTTTTGAAATGAAGATAAGTAAAAAGCCACCGCCTACAACCAGAATGGTCAAAACAACTGGTACAATAATTTTCCAAGACACACCTGATAAGAGGACAATTCCTGAAAAGATTGCGATAAAGACTAATGCAGTCCCTAGGTCGCTCTGCAATGCCAATAAAATCAGAACGGGTAAGGTATAAAGGGCTAACTCAAAAATCAGGAAGAAGTCCAATTTAACCGTTCGCTCTCTATCTTTATAACGCTGTAAAAAATTAACAACAACTCGTGACAACATCAGAATATAAGAAATTTTCATAAATTCAGATGGTTGAAACAAGGTCACATGTCCTATAGTCACCCAGTTTTTTGCTCCTGTTGAAGCGACTAATTCTGAACTATAAAAAATAAGTGGTAGCACCATCAATGCCAATCCGAACACATATAAGTATGGCGTGATTTGCCAAAGAAATTTTGTATTGAATAGCATGATAACCAGACTGATAACTGTCCCTAGAGCAATCCAGGCAATCTGCTGCCCTACAATTGGCCAAACGTTTTTTGGATAATCATGACTAACAGCAATATAAATGGCCATAACGCCAATGAAAAGCAAACAAAATACTGGTAATATTAAACTATAATCCACTCGCGAATCAATCGAGCGTTTTTGATAAGGCATATCTCCTCCAACATACGTAATAAATGTCAGTCACTTTTAAAGCACTTTTATGAGAAAAAGTATTGAATGATTAAGCTAGATACAGCAACCGCGAACCAAGCAAAGGCTCCTGTCAATAGTGGCGCTGCACCTGCTTTTCTAAATTGCCCAAAGGATACTCTCGCACCAATTCCAGCAAGAGCCATTGCCATGAGCCATTGTGACAAGAACTTCGTTGCAGGAACGAGCGAACTTGGAAAAATCCCAACACTAGTAACAATAGACGCCATGACAAACCACAAAATAAACCAAGGAAAAATTTTCTTTAAATTAACTTTTTGATGACTGCTTTTTGAGCGTACATATCGGACTCCTGCAAAGATAAGACAGGCTGGTACAATCATTAAAGCACGGCTAAGCTTCACAATCGTTGCTAAATCTCCTGCTGACTGACTGTAAGTATAACCCGCTGCTACAACAGATGATGTATCATTGATAGCTGTTCCTGCCCAAGTTCCAAATGTCGCATCATTCATATGCATCAAATGTCCCAAAAATGGGAAAATAAAGACCGCTAAAATGTTAAAGAAGAAAATTGTGGAAATAGATAAAGCAATCTCTTCATCTTTTGCTTCTAAAATCGGTGAAGCTGCTGCAATGGCAGAACCACCACAAATAGCCGTTCCAAATCCAATTAAAGTGGTTAGAACTTTACCCATTCCCAGCAGACGTCCTACCACATAAGCTGAAATAAAAGCAATCAGTATAGTTAAAATGCTAATTTTTAAAGAGGAGATGCCTGTAGCAGAGACACGGCCAATGGACATGCTGAACCCCAGCAAAATAATGGAATATTGCAGTAATTTCTTACCTGAATAAGCTAGACCAGCATGATAAGTCTTCTTTATATGAAAAAGATTATTAGCTAGAATTCCCAAAAGAATGGCAAAAACACTAGAGCCAATCAAGGGGAATAAATTTCCCAAAACCGTTGCTACTGCTGCTAGTACAAATGCAAATCTAAGTCCTGGAAGATATTTTTGATACATATTGAACCTTCTTTCTTTGTGTTTCTATTATAACAAAATTTAAAACTAGCAGCAGAGGAAATTACCATTTTTAGCAAAAAACTCAGTTTGCATTTTAACTGAGTCTTCTACTCTGCTGACGTTAAAGAGATTTCTTCCTCAAAAATTGCTCAATTTCTGTTGGAATTTTTTTCATACTGGTGACAGATATTGGAGCAATTTTTTCCAAGGCTGTCTGAATTTGCTGTCCATAACGTTTGGTTAACATGCGATTGTCTAAAATAACGACTGCCGACTGCTGCTCTTGGTGTCGAATTGTACGTCCTAAAGCTTGTTTCATGCGTAAAATCGCAACAGGCAAGCTATAATCATAAAAAGGATTCTTGCCTTCTTGCCGCAATTTGCGGTTGAGTTTTTGCGTAAAGAAATCGCTCGGATTATCAAATGGAATTCGTGTAATGACTTCAATCATTTGCTTCTGACTAGAGAAATCTGTTCCCTCCCAAAAACTGCCCGCCCCTAGTAAAATACTCGTTTCCCCTCTGTCAAAACGTCGTTTAATATTAGCCGCTTCACCATTCTTATACTGGGCTAAGTGTGGCAAGCGCAAACGTTCCGAAACAGCTAACAACAACGCTTTCGATGTGAATAAAACGAGAATTGGAACTTCCTGAGTAGCTAATTTATGAACCCATTTGACAATCAATTCTGCATAAGTGTCCACATCCAAGTCTACAACATTTGGAAAATTCTTATCCAACCATATTTTCTGCTGATGTTTCTGCTTTTGTGGTAACTGATAAAATGGCGCATTTTCAAAACCAAGTAAATGCGCTAAATGCACTTTTTTACTGATTTCAAGCGTGGCTGAAACGAATAAGACTTGAACTTCTTCAGGCAGCAAAGCTCGAAAATCTAGCACTTCTAGGCAAGCGGCTTCCAACATCGTCACTCGATAATCATCGAACTGCTCTTCTTTTAACCAGAACTGGTCATATTTTGTGGCAAAAATAGTGCGTAAATCAGCAAGAGTGCTTTGATCTAACTCTGATAAATCTTGTCGAAGTTTGGAACAAGTTTCTTTCGTTAGCTCATTCTTCTTGTAACATTGGAATTGTTCCATCGCATGAGTCAATTCAAATTGAATATCCTCTATTAACCGACGTTGCAAAATGGTACCTGTTGTTTCAAGTTCCGATTGAATTTGTTGCAAGCATTTTGTCATATTGAGGGATTTTCGAGAGAGATTTTCCAAAGCCAAAAACAACTTCTGAGCTTCATCCACAATCAAAAGCCGATTCTCCAGAATGGATTTATCATCTTCTAACCGCGTCAAAAAATAAGCATGATTGGTCACTAATACACGACTGCGTTTGGACTTTTCTTGACCTTTTTGCCAAAAATCTGCACCATAAAAGAGGGATTTTTTGCTCAATTTTCCATCATGAAGCACCTGTTGAAAATAGGTCTGATAGCGATGTCGTTGACCAATTTCATCCAAATCACCAGATTCTGTTTCTGTGAGCCAAACTAAAAGCAACATCTTGCAACGATTGACCAAACGATTGTCATCTACCCGCTGCAAACTGTCATAAAAGAAGTCAAGCTTCAAATAATTGGCAGGGCTTTTCAAGCTATGAACAGAAAGATGAAAGATTTCTTCTAACTTTTGTCCTTCATTTGCCACAATCTGGTCCTGCAACACTTTCGTAGGAACTGTTACCAGAATTTGCTTGCTCGTTTGAGCCAAAGCAGGAAGCAAGTAACCATAGGTCTTGCCTAAACCTGTCTGAGCTTGTAAAAAACTTGGTTGCTGACTTTTCAAAGCCTGTTCCACATCATGTGCAAACTCATCTTGTTCTTTTCGCTCCTCTAAATCCAGCAAATTGATGTTGTGAGTGAAATTTTTGGACAATTTCCTCGCTTTTTGGATTTTTTGACTTTTTCGAAGAAAAATTCCCTGCCACTTCATCAAATCACGGCAAGTTATGTCCGACATTTGGTTAAAAGCATCTTCTATCGCTAAGCGTGATTCGTAAATCAAACTATCCGAAAATTTCAACAAATACTCTACCAATTCTTTTGGAAGTTTTTGAATTTTTTCTTGTATTTTTAAAAATAATGTAGCCGTTGCTGAGGCATCTGCAAGCGCTGTATGCGCATGTTTCAAAGGAATGTCTAACTGTTCACATAATATTCCTAGATTGTATTTTTCAAACGTTGGGAAAAAGACTTGCGCAAGCTCTACTGTATCTACCCTCGGAGTCACTAATTCAAATCCTTCCCAAAAGAGGGCTTCTGCTAATAAATTAGCATCAAATTTCACATTATGAGCCACAAAAATGGCATCCTCAATCAACTCATAAATCTCACGAGCTACTTGAGAAAAGTCTGGCGCCCTTCTCAATCGCTTGTCTGTCAATCCTGTTAATTGGCAAATATGAGAATCCAGCTTCTCATGAGGATTCACATCGGTTTCATAAGTTTTAACAATCTGACCATTTTCAATCAGCACAATCCCGACTTGAATAATCTTGGCGTTGCTGCTGGCACTCGTTGCCTCTAAATCCACCACAGCATATTTTCTTTTTTCTTGTGTCATATTAGAAAAATTATACCATAAATCCAACTATTTCGTATCACGTTTTATTCCTTATTTTCCCTTGATAAATAACTTAATATTTCTTTTATGTCATTTTTCATATTTTTTGCTAAACTATGAAGTGAAAGGAGTTCTCATGATAACGATTCATAAAACTTTAAACGCTCAAGCATACGAAAATACTTATTATTTAGAAAATGAGCATCATCTTATCGTAGTTGATCCAGGTAGTGACTGGGATAAAATTGTAGCAAAAATCCAAGAAATCAATAAGCCAATTACAGCTATTTTGCTGACCCATACTCATTACGATCATATTATGAGTGTTGATTTAGTTCGTCAACATTTTGGACATCCACCTGTCTATGTCTCTGAAAGTGAAGCAACTTGGCTTTACACTCCGGAGTATAATCTATCTGGACTAGCTCGCCACCAAGATATTGATAACATCATTCTCCAGCCTGCCGATGTCTTTTTTGACTATCATAGTCCTTACAGTCTAGATGATTTTTATTTTTACGTCGTACCAACACCAGGACATTCAATCGGTGGTGTTTCAATCATCTTTCCTAACGAGCACTTTATTTTAACTGGCGATGCTTTATTCTGCGAATCAATTGGTCGAACGGACCTCTATACTGGAAATATAGAACAACTCATTTCTAGCATCAAAAACGAGTTGCTGACCTTGCCTGATTATGATGTTTACCCTGGTCATGGTCCTCAAACCACCATTGTTCATGAAAAAATGTTTAATCCATTTTTGCATTAAAAAAGCCCTAAATGAACTGCATCTCAAAAGTTAGATTTTTCTGTCTAACTTTCGGATCAGGGTTCAATAGGGTTTTTATTATCACTTCTTTTTTAAATTTTCAAGAATCGTCTCATTGAGAGAACCGAACCAAATGCTCCGATGATAATTCCTACTACAAAAAGGAAGGAAATCATCAATGGAATAAAGGTTTTGGGTACAATCATTGAAAGATTTTGACTAGCAAGAGATGGATTAAATGACTTATAGGCCATTTCGTAAATAAAATAGACCAAGCCAGCTGGAACAACTGCTCCAAGCAAGCCAATCCAAGCTCCTTCTAACAAGAACGGACCTCGAATGTAACTGTTTTTTGCTCCCACCAGACGCATAATTTGAATTTCACGACTGCGCGAAATAATCGTAATCCGAATAGTATTTGAAATCAAGAAAACAGCAATAAAGACTAAGAGGAGCGCTCCTACAATTCCCCACGTACGGATAAAATTAGCTAACGCAAAAATACGTTTTGTATTGGCTCCACCGTACTCTACTTCAGAGACCCCTTCCACTTTCTTCGCATTGTTTGCTACAGAGGTAACGTATTTGGGGTCAGTTGTATCGACAATATAAGCGTCATGCAGGGGATTGGCATCTCCTTCAAAGAGTTTCCAATCTTTACCCATGACTTCTGTTAGTTTCTTTAATTGTTCTTGCTTGCTAGAAAATGTTACTGATTTCACATTTGACATTTTGTTGAGGGCATCATATACCTTATGGTAGTCCTCATTTTTGACTGTTTGACCTTCTTTTGTAATGGTCTCTTCATTGTCCGCTGTATCTGGTCGCATATAGACCATAACCCGCACATTATTTTCAATATCTGTTGCTAGCTTCGCCGTGTTTAAAATGACTGACACAAAGATTGCGACTAACCCTAGTGTAATCATCACGGAGCTGATTGCAGCAACTGTCATCCAACCATTTCGCTTCAAACTTTTGAGCGATTCAAGCAAGTGACTTAAAAATCTACTATTCATCGTATCCGTATTCTCCTTTTGCTTCATCACGCACCACACGACCATTTTCGATGGCAATAACGCGGTGACGCAAAGTATTTACAATTTGGCTATTGTGGGTCGCCATTAGAACAGTCGTCCCTTGCAGGTTAATTCGCTCCAGTAGATTCATGATTTCCCACGAATTATCTGGATCCAAATTTCCTGTCGGCTCATCGGCAATCAAAACTTTAGGATTGTTCACAATCGCACGTGCAATAGCAATCCGTTGTTGCTCACCACCTGATAACTCATTTGGAAAAGAGCGAACTTTATGTTTCAAACCAACCAAATCCAGCACTTCCATAACACGCTTTTTAATATTGCGACGACGCTCACCAATAACTTCCATGGCGTAAGCGATATTTTCATACACCGTCTTTTTGGGTAGCAATTTATAATCTTGGAAAACGACGCCAACATTACGACGCAACATTGGAATATCACGTTTTTTAATTTTAGCAAGATTAAAGCCAGCAACTTGCAGACTTCCCTTATCAACTTTCACTTCACGATACAATAATCGAATAAAAGTTGATTTCCCAGCTCCAGAAGGTCCTACAATGTAGGTGAATTCTCCTGGCTCTACTTCAATGGACACACCACGCAGGGCTGTTGTCCCGTTGTCATATTTTTTGACAACATCTCTCATTTCAATAATTGACATTTATTGTTAAGAGTTCCTTTCGTAAGATAGTTGAGGGAGTGGGAGAAGTGACCATGATTGCATTGCAATTATAGTTGTCTATGCCACTCTCGTAAATTTAATATTTAGTTTAACCGCCATTTCAAGTAGGCATCGATGAAGCCATCAATATCTCCATCCATGACTTTGTCGACCTGTGCGACTTCAAAGCCTGTCCGATGATCTTTGACCATCGTGTAAGGAGTAAAGACATAAGAGCGAATTTGACTTCCCCAAGAAATTTCTTTTTTGTCTCCCTTTAAGGAATCCACTTCAGCTGCTTTCTTTTCTTGCTCCATTTGGTAGAGTTTCGCTTGAAGCAATTTCATTGCCCGATCACGGTTTCCATATTGTGTGCGGTCAACAGTGGATTGTGTCACAATTCCCGTTGGTATGTGGGTTAAACGAACACCAGTTGAAACTTTGTTGACATTTTGTCCGCCGGCACCACCGGAACGGAAAGTATCCATCTTGATGTCTTCGTCTCGCACCTCAATTTCAATCGTGTCATCCAACTCCGGCATGACTTCCACTGAAGTAAAAGAAGTGTGACGACGTTTAGCTGAGTCAAATGGCGAAATGCGTACCAATCGATGAACTCCCATTTCAGACTTCAACAAACCATAGGCATGAGGACCCTCAAAAGACAAGGTAACAGACTTAATCCCCGCTTCATCTCCCGCTTGATAGTCCAATACTTCAACCTTGAAACCATGAGCATTGCCAAAGCGTGTATACATCCGCAGCAACATATCCCCCCAGTCTTGAGCTTCTGTTCCACCAGAGCCTGGATGAATTTCAAGGATAGCATTGTTATTATCATAAGGTTCCGACAAGAGGAGTGTCATTTCATAGCTGGTCATTTTTGTTTCCAACTCTGCTAATTTTTCTTCCAACTCTTCCTGTACAGAATCATCCTCCGCTAAAAAATCAAGCAAAATCTCTGATTCGTCAAATAAATCAGCCATTTGCTGGAAGTTATCATAGGTTTGCTTGAGTTCGTTTAATTCTTGAGATGTTTTTTGCGCCGCAATATTATCATCCCAAAAATCAGGTTCTGTCATCTTATTTTCTAAGATTGCAATTTCTTCTTCCAGGCCTTCTAAGTCAAAGAGACCCCCTGAAAGAAGCTAATTTTTCACGATTTGCGTCAATTTTTTGACGAATTTCTGAAATATCCATACTTACCTCTTTTCACATATCATTTTATTATATCACAAGTCAGTATTTTTTTCTAATTTCTGACAGAGTCCAATAATAGTTATTGTATAAAATTTCTAATTCTGAATCAAGAAATTTCGTTCTTTGTTACATGATTGTTAGATAGGTTGCCGTCTGGCTAAAAATATTAAGAGGTTAGATACGTCAAAATGACATTCATGATAGTCACCTCTTTACAACCTTTCGCTCTAGAATTTCTAAAACGCCTGATTCTTGATCGCTTAGTGCTTGATACATTGCTGTTTTCTTGACCTTTTCAGGAGTATTTGCCATCGCATAGCTGTGACCTACATAAGCTAGCATTTCTAGGTCATTTCCACCGTCGCCAAAAGCCATCATCTCCTGTGGTGAAATATCAAAATGCCGATTAAGGAATTCAAGAGCAGAGCCTTTATGAACACCTCTTTGAATAATATTAATTGAACCGTGTCCGCTTGAAACTGCCTGAACGAGTTGACCAGTAGCTTGATTCAACTTTTCAAGAAGTTGGTTTGTTTTTTCTTCTGGCACCAATAAGGCTAATTTGACAAAATCATCTTCTGGCAAATCCTGAAAATTAGAAATTTCTTTCAATGCATGGTAATAAATTGCAATTTCTTCTTTGTACTGTTTGGGTGCTGACTTGAGCAAATAAGCAGAATGAAGTCCGCAAAGAGTTGTTGCATTTTCTAAGTCTCCTGACACAAGCACATCTAAAACTTTTTCAAGCTCTGTTCTAGCAATTTTTGCTTCTCGTAATAGCTTATCACCCTCAAAAATTAGTGCTTCATTTTCTGAAACAATGATCAACTCCTCCTGATGTTTTGGAAAAAATGAAGCCAGTTGAGCATACTGATTGCCTGAAATGACGACCACTTTTATGTCTTTGTCTTGCAATGCTCTATAAATTTTCTCAAAGCACTCCACATCATAGGTATTGTCAGAGCGAAGAAATGTACCGTCTATGTCAAATGCTACTAATTTTATCATCTGCAGACCTCCACTTACTTCTATTTTACACCAAAAGGCTTAAACTTTCCTACGATTTCTGACGAAAATGTTTATTTCTTTCATTCTACCTTAATTATGCTACACTAGGAGCATGACAAATTTAGCATTTATGAGCGATCTTCATTTGGATTCAAACCAATTTACCGATGAAGACATCACCATTTTGATTGATTTACTAAAAAAGAAAAAAGTTGACCACATTCACTTTGCAGGGGATCTGTCTAATGATTTTGAACACATTAGTTTGCCTTTTTTACAAAAACTCAAAAAATCCTTCTCCGTTTCTTACAATTTAGGCAATCATGACATGCTAGGAATGACTGAAGACGACATTCAACAGCACAATTTCAATGTACAATCATTTGGACCGACTCAGTTTATTAGCCTAGCAGGTTGGTATGACTATGGCTTCGTTCCTGAAAAAACACTTGAAGAACACAAACGAACCAAGCAATTTTTCTGGTTTGATAGACGATTGAACCGCAACACTGATGACCCTATACTCACTCAACAGACCCTAGAACAACTTGAGAGAATTTTGGCTTCTCTGAATGGTCCTATTATCCTAGCTATGCATTTTGTTCCTCACAAAGATTTTCTTTACAATCACCCTTATTTTCAGCGCTTTAATGCTTTTCTGGGCAGTCAAGCCTTTCATAATCTCTTTGTCAAATATGGTGTGAAAGATGTTATCTTTGGTCATCTTCACCACCGCCACTCCGCTCGAATGATTGACGGTGTCTGCTATCATACAAGACCTCTTGGTTACATCCGCGAATGGCAGTTGACCCAACAATTCTTCGAGGATTATCCTCAATACAAAATATCTCAAATGTACCGTCTCCACAAACGCTATAATGCAGTAAAAAACTTATCTCTTTTCCAATCATATAAGAAAAAGCACCTCCAAAAAGAACTAGAAGATGCACTTATCATTTTTGATATTTAGTACGAAAACAACTGAATAGCTTCTCTTAGCTCGTCTGAGAGAGCTTTTTCTTTGTCTAACTGAAGATAAACTTCTAACAAGCATGAACGAGCATTAGAAAATTGTAAGAAGTCTGTTGAATTTTTTAGTGGAAAGTCAAGTGAAGTTAACCAAGCTGCAACTCTGGTTTGTGAGAGTCTATCATTTAAAACAGCCTGATAGATGACTCGTGCCAAACGCCAGTCCTCATCACTGATAAAACGCCAATTCACTCTTTTAAAAATCTTTTCTAATACTTGTAGAACTTCATTTACTCGTGTTATAGGAAAATCTGGGTGACAAATAATCTCAACTAAAAGATCTGCACCATGAGCAAAGGCATGAACCCAACCATATTCTTCAGAATAGCCAGTCCTATCATTTTCATACAGCAAATAAGACATTCCTTGTTCAAATAGAGCCATTCTTTGCTGACTAGAAAGTCTTTTAAAATAAAGTGAATTTTTCTTAGCATCCGCATTTAGCAAATTAGCTAATAATAAAGCCGTAAAAGATCGAGTCAGAGTCGCTTGACCAATCTCTTCTTTTTTATACAAGAGTCCTTGTCGTTTTAGAGCCTCAATCGCTACAAAATCAAACTGTTCCTTTGTAAATAGTTGCTCTTGTATGGCTCTAGCTAGAGTAACAAAAATTAACTCATCTCGTATTTTATAATCAGGATGACCGATATAATCTAACATCCAAAGAATTTCTTCCCTTTCATAACGCACTTGATTATCAAGTAACTTCTGCTGTAAACTATCTTTTATTCTTACCATTTTATTCCTCGGCTAAGATGAAGAACTCACCATCCTGTTTAGGAAACTGTCCACAAATACTATTATTAATATCATCAGGCGCTAAATACTTTTTTGACCATTGACATATCATTTCAAAAATTGGTATCACAGGCTCTGCTTTTTCTGTCAACTAATAAGTAACGCGCATAGGGATTTTATTATATTGTCGTCTTTCCACCATATTATTTTGCATTAATTCTTTCAAAGTTCTAGAGAGAACAGTATCTGTAATATCTAGCATTTCTGCTTTTAGTTCATTATAGCGCAATGAACCTTTGATAAAAAGAATACAAATAATGCGCGAATTCCATTTTCCTCAAAAGATATCTAACCCATACTCTAATGGACAGCGGAGTTTTCTTTCGATTTTTCGTTGATACATATCTGCCTCCTTACAAAATAGTTAGTTACTCACTAATTTGGTAACGTATTGCATTTAAAATAGCACTATTTTATAATAAATTCAAATAAAATGAAAGGAGACAAGGAGACTTAATACTATGTCTCAAGTTAAAGCACATTTACAAATCACTCTAGATATTTCGGATGAAAACCGTCCCGCCGCAGCGAAAGTTTATAATGACTATCGCAAACCATTTCTAGATACTATCGAAGGTGCTGTGAGCAAGAACTTACTTATTCGCACAGAAGATGTGCAAGTTTTACATGGTTTTGACTCTGTTGAGCACGCTCAAAATTATCTACAAAGTGATATGTTCAAAAATGATGTTTTTGTTGGACTTCAACCACTTTGGAAACAAGATCCAGATGTTCGTATTTATGGCTTGTAATAAGGACTTAAAATTGTCGTATTCACGGCAATTTTTTATTATAGTTTGACAATTAAAAAAGCCACCCAAAGATGACTTTTCTGTCTTAAATGGCATTTTTATCCATTCCTAATTTACGTTGAACAAATTTAACAATTTCCACGATGATAATCATGGAGAAACTTCCAATGAGAACGGCTGCCCATTGTGAAAAGTCTAATTTTGTTACATGGAAAATTCCTTCTAGTGGCTCAACCAAAATGGTAGAAGCCAATAAAATGAATGAAACAAGAATAGACCAGTTGAAAGTTTTAGATTTGAACGGCCCAACTGTTAGAAGTGATTGATAAACAGATTTTACATTAAAGGCATGGAAAAGCTGGATTAGTCCAAGCGTTGCAAAGGACATGGTCAACGCATCCGCATGAATGGCTCTCATGTCACCAACATGGACAGGATTCATCAAAGCATAAGCATAAACACCGAGTACCAAAGCACCTTGCAAAAGCCCTTGATAAATAATCGAACTCATGACGCCACCTGAGAAGAAGCTAGACTTACGACCACGCGGTTTATGAGTCATCACACCTGGCTCAGCAGGTTCAACCCCCAGAGCAATAGCTGGGAAAGTATCTGTCACAAGGTTAATCCAGAGAAGATGAACCGGCTGCAGCACATCCCAGCCAAAAAGAGTTGCAAGGAAAATCGTCAACACTTCTGCTGTATTGGCTGAAAGCAAGTATTGAATGGTCTTTTGAATGTTAGAGAAGACTTTCCGTCCTTCCTCAACAGCCACGATAATCGTTGCAAAATTATCATCAGCCAAAATCATGTCAGAAGCACCTTTCGACACTTCTGTACCTGTAATCCCCATTCCGATACCGATGTCGGCTGTCTTCAAGGCTGGTGCATCATTTACACCGTCACCTGTCATAGCAACCACCTTACCTTGACGTTGCCATGCTTTAACAATCCGCACCTTATGCTCAGGAGATACACGCGCATAGACAGAATATTGACCAACAACTTTTTCAAACTCTTCGTCTGACAATTCGTTAAGCTCAGCACCAGTCATGACATGGTCTTTACTATCATCATTGATAATTCCAAGGCGTTTAGCAATAGCCTCCGCTGTGTCTTGGTGGTCACCTGTAATCATAATTGGACGAATACCTGCTTCTTTAGCCACTCGAACAGCTTCAGCAGCTTCTGGGCGTTCAGGGTCAATCATCCCAATCATACCTGTGAAAATTAAATCATTTTCAAGATTTTCAGATGTTAAGTTTTCTGGAATTTCATCAATAATTTTATAGGCACCAGCTAAAACACGCAAAGCCTGATGGGCCATACCTGAGTTATTTTCCTTAATTAACTGAGTCGTTGCCTCATCAATCGGCGCAATATCGCTTGCCTTGTCACGAGCCACACAACGTTTTAAAAGTTGATCTGGCGCACCTTTTACAGCAACCAAGAATTTACCATCTGGCAAAGGATGAATGGTTGACATAAGCTTACGATCAGAATCAAATGGCAATTCTGCGACACGAGGATATTTCTCTAAGAAAGCTTTAACATCATACCCTTTATCAAGTGCATACTGAACAAAGGCTGTTTCTGTTGGGTCACCAATGAGTTTCCCGTCTTGGTCAATTTTAGTATCATTAGCAAGTACAACGGAACGTAGCAACGGTAAGTCGAGTCCAAGGTCAATATCTTGTTTTGCTTCATGCAAACTGCCGTCATAAAAGACTTTTTCAACCGTCATCTTGTTCATGGTCAAGGTCCCCGTCTTATCAGAAGCAATAATTTCAGTCGAGCCAAGCGTCTCAACTGCAGGGAGCTTTCTAACAATGGAATTTCTCTTCGCCAAAACTTGTGTGCCAAGTGCCAATACAATGGTCACAATAGCAGGAAGTCCTTCTGGAATCGCTGCTACAGCAAGTGCGACTGATGTCATCAATTCGCCCAGCGGGTCTTTTCCTTGAACGAATACGCCGACCACAAAAGTGATTGCTGCAATGATTAAAATCGCATAGGTCAGCACTTTTGAAAGACCATTTAGATTTTGCTTGAGTGGGGTATCTGTTTCATCAGCATTTTGGAGCATACCAGCAATATGACCGACCTCTGTAAACATACCTGTATTGACAACGACACCCATTCCACGTCCATACGTGACGTTTGAATTTTGGAAAGCCATATTGATGCGGTCGCCAATACCTGCATCAGCAGCTACATCAACAGTCAAATGTTTTTCAACTGGAACGGATTCACCAGTCAGAGCCGCTTCTTCAATTTTTAAAGAATTTGCCTCTAAAAGACGCATGTCGGCAGGAACCACGTCCCCCGCTTCAAGCATAACGATGTCTCCAGGGACTAGTTCTTTTGAGTCTATTTCTGTCACATGTCCGTCACGCAGCACACGCGCAGCTGGACTAGACATGGATTTGAGCGCTTCAATCGCTTCTTCTGCCTTTCCTTCTTGGTAAACTCCAAAAATAGCGTTAATGATGACAACGGCTAAAATAATAATGGCATCCGCAATATCTTCACCACCTGAAGTCACAACCGAAAGAATAGCCGCAATCAGCAAAATAAGAATCATCAAATCCTTAAATTGCTCGATAAATTTCATCAGAAGAGATTTTTTCTCTCCCTCATCCAGTTCATTGCGTCCGTATTCATTTAAACGCTTAGCGGCTTCATTGCTTGATAAACCTTGCTCAGAAGTTTCTAAATTTTTTAAAACTTCCTCCGAACCTTGCGTATAAAACGCTTGGCGTTTTTGTTCTTTTGACAAACTATTTCCTCCTTTGATCCCTTTTTGACAAACAAAAAGAGACCTGTTTATTGCAACAAGTCTCGCTGTTTCATACAAGGCCGGAAATTGCTTTCGTATTGACGACCTTGTAACGGATATCCCGCTAGCTACTCCCTTGAGTGTTTTTATTATACCAAATTCTTCAATTTTTTCAAGCAAAAAAAGTTCAATTTCTATCTATTTTGCCGAACAGATAACAAGACGCAATAAATAAAATAATCGCTATGACGATTGTTCCTGCTAGGTCAAAGAACCTATCGCCTCTCGTTATAAAAAAACAAATAAATCTACTGAGAATGAAAATAGCCGCGGTCACTAAACTAGGAAGGATTCTTTTCATATCTTTCTATCTCCACGAAATTTCCATTTGATAATCCGCAAAAGTTCGCTCGCCGTCAGGCGTTCTCAATTGATAATGAAGTTCAAGTGTCTGCTTTTTCAAATCAACTTGGTAATGGCTTGTTTTCGTGATAAATTGCTGCATGCCTATTGGTGTCGGAATCCCAACCAAAGCTTCTCCCTCTTTGATAAATCGCATCAAGGATTTAGGAGTGGAGAAGCGTGTCATGACCAGTTCTTCATCATGAAACTTCAGCACAACCTTCTCTCCTTCTTCATTTTTAAACAATAAATAATGATAAGCGCCTTTTTGAGTCCAATCTACATCGTAACTTTGGTCAATTTGCTCTACTTGCTCATCTATTTGAATTCGATTTTGGATTCTAAGTTTCACTCTTCAAATTTCCTCGTCTTCCTATTTCTTTTTTCATTTTAGCAGAAAATCAAAAATATTTCTCCCATTTTTTCTTATACTTTTATTTTACCATAGCTCTGAATGGGAGAATTTTTGAATTAAAACAGCAAGTTTGAATCGCTATTTTAAGAGTTTATAGACTACTTTGTTATTTGGACTGCTAGACGAGATGTGGTATAATAGAGCCATGATTGAAAAAGTATTTCGTGATCCCGTCCACAATTACATTCATGTGGATCACCAAGTCATCTATGATTTAATAAACACCAAAGAATTTCAACGACTGCGCCGCATTAAACAGTTAGGAACTTCCGGCTATACTTTTCACGGAGGCGAGCACAGCCGTTTTTCGCATTGCCTCGGAGCATATGAAATTTCAAGACGAATCACAAAGATATTTGACGAAAAATATCCAGAGGTTTGGGATCGTCATGAAAGCTTACTTGTCATGGCAACAGCGCTCTTGCACGATGTAGGTCACGGTGCTTATTCACATACTTTCGAGCGTCTCTTTGATACTGACCACGAGGAAATTACACGCCAGATTATCACAAACCCTGAAACAGAGATTAACCAAGTTCTCATTCAAGTTTCGCCTGATTTTCCGGAAAAAGTAGCCAGCATTATCAATCACACCTATCCAAACAAACAGGTGGTGCAGCTCATTTCCAGTCAGATTGATGTCGATCGCATGGACTATCTCTTGCGAGATTCCTACTACACAGGCGCTTCTTATGGGCAATTTGATTTAACACGGATTTTGCGCGTTATTTGTCCTGTTGAAAATGGTATCGCTTTCAAACGCAATGGTATGCATGCCGTGGAAGACTATGTCGTCAGTCGCTACCAGATGTATATGCAGGTTTATTTTCACCCTGCTAGTCGGGCAATGGAAGTGCTCTTGCAAAACTTGCTCAAGCGAGCGAAATTTCTCTACGCAAAACAGAAAGACTATTTTGCGCTCTCTTCTCCCAACCTTATTCCTTTCTTTGAAAAAAGAGTGACTTTAAAAGATTATCTTGCTTTGGATGACGGCGTGATGAATACTTATTTCCAGGTCTGGATGACAAGCCCTGATACGATTTTATCTGACTTGGCACAGCGTTTCATCAACCGCAAAGTCTTTAAATCCATTATTTTTTCAAAAGAAAATGAGAAATATCTGAATGTTATGCGGGATTTGGTTGCAGAAGTCGGTTTTGATCCTGACTACTATACCGCTATTCACCGCAATTTTGATCTGCCTTATGATTTTTATCGTCCAGATGTCGAAAAACCACGCACTCAGATTGAAATTATCCAAAAGGATGGTAGCCTCGCTGAGTTATCCACTTTATCCCCTATCGTCGAAACATTAGCAGGTACAAGGCATGGCGACAACCGTTTCTATTTTCCAAAAGAAATGCTAAAAGAAGCTGGACTTTTTAGTGAAAATAGTAAGACTTTCTTGTCGTATATCAAAAACGATCAATTTATTTATGGAGAATCACACGAACATGAACATTAAACTAATTGCCGTTGACATTGACGGAACTTTATTAAACAACAAAAGAGAAGTCACATCAGAAGTTTTTTCTGCTGTACAAGATGCCAAAGCTGCTGGAGTAAAGATTGTCATTGCAACCGGACGTCCCATTCCAGGAGTGAGAAATTTGCTCGAAGAATTACATCTAAATGAGCCAGGTAATTATGTCATTACCTTCAATGGCGGGCTGGTTCAAGATACAGTCACTGGGGAAGAATACATCAAAGAACCTTTGTCCTATGAAGATTATCTGGATATCGAATGCCTCAGTCGCAAGCTAGGGGTTCACATGCACGCTATCACTAAAGACGGTATTTATACTGCTAACCGTAACATTGGAAAATACACCGTTTATGAAGCTGGGCTGGTCAATATGCCAGTCTACTACCGCACTCCAGAAGAAATGGTAGATAAAGAAATTGTCAAAATCATGTATATTGACGAACCAGAAATTTTGGATCAAGCAATCGCCAAACTTCCAAAAGAATTGTACGACAAGTACACACTCGTGAAATCTGCACCTTTTTACTTAGAAATTGTCAAAAAAAATGTCAACAAAGGAGCTGCAGTCGTGCATCTGGCAGAAAAATTAGGATTGACAAAAGAAGAAACTATGGCGATTGGTGACGAAGAAAATGATCGTTCTATGCTAGAAGTCGTGGGAAATCCTGTTGTAATGGAAAATGGAACCGATGAACTGAAAAAAATCGCCAAATACATTACCAAATCAAACGATGAATCCGGCGTTGCATACGCTATTAGAGAGTGGGTTTTAAACTAATGTACACTTATAAAATCGGAATTTCTGCTCAAGAACACGATGATTTTGTTAAGGCAAGTTCTCAAACCAACTTGCTTCAAAGCGCTTCTTGGGCAAAGGTCAAAGATAATTGGGACAATGAACGAATTGGCTTTTACAAAAATGACCAATTAGTGGCTTCTGCTAGCATTCTCATCAAGCCTCTACCGCTCGGTATGACTATGCTTTATATTCCTCGCGGTCCTATTATGGATTATCATGATCAGGAATTACTGCAATTTGTCCTGAATTCCTTGAAACAATTTGCTAAAACTAAAAAAGCTCTTTTTATCAAGTTTGATCCGAGTCTTTTCCTCGTGCAGGCTCAAATTGGAGAAGACAGAAAAGAACAGCAAGAAACACTTGACGTGATTCAAAATCTCCAGAAAGCTGGAGCGATTTGGGTGGGACGGACAGAATCACTTGATGAAACGATTCAACCACGTTTTCAAGCAAATATTTATAAGGACAATTTCAGCGAAGAACTTTTATCGAAGAGCACACGTCAAGCCATTCGCACCGCACGCAACAAAGGTATTCAAGTCCAATTTGGTGGCAAAGAGCTTTTGGATGATTTCTCTGCTTTAATGAAAAAAACAGAGAATCGGAAAAGCATTCATCTACGCGGGCAGGATTACTATCAAAAACTGCTGGATACTTATCCTGAGCATTCCTATATCACACTTGCAAGCATTGACTTAAACGAGCGTCTGGAAAGTCTCCAAGCTCAAAAAGTTAAGGCTGAAAAAGAAGCCAGCAAGTTCACTGAAAAAACTAAGCCCGGTAAAATTGAAAATAACAAGCAAGAACAAAAACGACTGCAAGAAGAAATGAATTTCTTGTCAGAAAAAATAGCACAGGGAACAACCAATGTTCCTCTCTCTGGAACATTGGTTCTAGAATATGGAGCTACCTCTGAAAATATCTATGCTGGAATGGATGAAGAGTACCGCCGCTACCAGCCAGCTCTCCTCACTTGGTATGAAACAGCAAAGCACGCCTTCGACCGTGGAGCGGACTGGCAAAACATGGGCGGTGTTGAAAATGATTTAGACGGCGGACTTTATCACTTTAAGTCCAAGTTCAATCCAACTATTGAAGAGTTTGTCGGAGAGTTTAACTTGCCAACCAATCCACTCTATCATCTCTCTAACCTTGCTTATACTTTGAGAAAGAAATTCCGCAGCAAACACTAAGAAAGGAATCGTATGACATTCAGACAACTTAGTCAGGAAGAATTTGTAAACCATAGCGCGTCTTGCGCTCAACGTTCTTTTATGCAAACAGTAGAAATGGAAAAGCTCTTAGCGAAACGCGGTTTTACTTGCCAATATGTCGGTCACACAAATGAACTTGATGAAGTGACTGTTTCAGCTGTGCTCTACAGTATGCCCATGACAGGCGGACTTCACATGGAAATCAATTGCGGTCCTGTTTCAACAAATCCTCACGACCTGCAACACTTTTACCGTGAACTCAAGACCTATGCCAAAGAAAATGGTGCTTTAGAGCTAGTTGTCAAACCTTATGAAACTTATCAAACATTTGACAGCAATGGACAGCCTACTTCGCTCGAAAAAACAGAATTGATAAAAGATTTGACAGACTTAGGTTATGAATTTGATGGCTTGCAGACAGGTTATCCAGGTGGCGAACCTGATTGGCACTATGTCAAAGATCTGGCAGGTCTTACCGAAAAAGACCTCATCAAATCCTTCAGCAAAAATGGCAAATCAACCGTCAAAAAAGCGAATACTTTCGGCATTCAACTAAAAAAATTGAAGAGAGACGAATTAAATATTTTCAAGGAAATCACTTCTGCCACCTCCGAACGTCGTGAATATAGCGATAAATCATTAGATTATTATCAAGATTTCTATGATGCTTTTGGCAATCAAGCGGACTTCATGATTGCAACGCTTAATTTTCAAGATTATTTGCAACATCTGCAACATGATCAAGAAAAACTAAAACAAAAAATTCAAAAATTAAAAGCGGATTTAGAAAAAAATCCTCAGTCAGAGAAAAAACACAATCAACTGCGTGAATTCTCTAGCCAATTTGAAAGTTTTGAAACACGCAAAGCCGAAGCGCAAGAATTGATAGATAAATATGGAACAGAAGACCAAGTTCTTGCAGGCAGCCTTTTCCTGTACACACCACAAGAGGCAACTTACCTCTTTAGTGGTTCCTATCCTGAATTTAACAAATTTTATGCTCCAGCGCTTCTCCAAGAATACGTCATGAAAGAAGCTATCAAGCGAGGTATTCCTTTTTATAATTTTCTTGGTATTACTGGAATTTTCGACGGGTCTGACGGCGTTCTCCGTTTCAAACAAAACTTCAATGGTTACATTGTTCGTAAAATGGGCACTTTCCGCTATTATCCACAGCCATTAAAATTTAAAATTCTCAGTTTGATTAAAAAACTGCTACGGCGCGCTTAAAACTCTCAAACAGCTTTTTGAGAGTTTTTAAATATTCGTATTTTAGATAGGACTTATCAAATATGCTGAAACGATTTATTTCAAAAAAACTACTAGCGATTTACTTTCTGTTTATCGTGCCGACATGGATTGATTCAGTTTTAAACCCAACGCTCGTTCGGATGATTATTGATAATTTTCAAACGAAAAATCTAAAAATTCTCTGGCAAATCTTGATGTTGGGAATTCTTGGAAATATGCTGATTGTCTTAGGTTTGGCAGGCAAACGCTATTTCTATGCAAAAATCATTGCAGACTTCAATACGAATATAAAAGGAAAGATGTTTGCTACTTTTTTGTATAAAAGTCAACTGTCAAATGAAGATATTCTTTCTGACTTGGAAAATGATGTAAAGCAAATTGATAGTTTTTACCATTCCTCGTTGAATTCCCCTAGAAATAAAATTATTGTGGACAACATCGTTTGAAAATTTTAAAATTCGCCCCGTTGTAAAATAAAGTGTAATAAAAAGGCCAGCATAACTATCCTGACCTTTTTAAACTTCCACTATTATCCATCTAAAAACTTCCGCCACTACCCCCGTGACTTCTGTCTGAGGAAGATGTATGTGTACTACTACCCCCAGAATCACTGGAGCTGCTAGGCTCCGGTTTTGCTTTCTTATCTACATTTGAGTAGAGGAAGAATTCTTGAGCATTGGTAATCTGGAGACTATTTTTCTTGATGTAATCAGCGGCTCCGGTTTTATAATAAACAGATTTGAGCTGACCTTTCATTCCTGTTACGATGAGAAAGGCGAGACCAAAGCCGATAGCCAATGCTCCTGGAATCCAGTACCAACTTAAGGGCTCCTTAGGGAGATTTTTTACATCATAAGGCTGTCCTTTTCGTGCTTGAGTGAGGAAATCATCACACTGCTCAGCGTAGGTTGTAAAAGCAGCATTGTAGTCACCATCTTTTAAATCAGGTAAGAACTGCTTTGATAGGTAGTCTAAGCCAGCATCGGTAAAAGCAGTGATGCCGTAGCCCGTCGTTGAAATATGCCACTTCCGTTCTGCCATACTGATTAAGAAAAGCACCCCATCGTGGTTTTTTCCTTGACCGTAGCCATTGTAGTCGAAGTAGTCATCTGCGAAGTCTTGGGCGCTCTTTCCTTCCAGACTCTTGACGGTCACAACAACGACATCGCATTTTTGGCGCTGACTAATGTCTTTGAGCTTTGCTAACAGGGCCTTTTCTTGCTTTGGCTTCAGCAAATCAGCATCATCTACAAGTAATTTATTAGCTGATGTATCTAGCAATTTGACTACCTTATTGAGATAATATCGAACACCACTATAGTTGTTTTTCCCACTATCAAAAGCTTGCCAAAGTATGTCATCACTCTTTGCGCCTAGCTTTTCTTTAGCGTTTCCAGCATAATATAGGATCCATTCATTTTTTTCTTTATCAACAGCAAGGAGAATACCTTCAGCTGTGCCTGCAGATTCTTGATAAACCTTTTCAGCATAGGCCAAAATACCACCTTCACCTACTGATTTTGCTGCCAAAAAGTAAACTTTAAAATGATATTGTTCTTCAATAGCTTTAGCCGCTTTGTTAATCTCTGTTATTTCCTTGCTTGAAAAGGCTGAGACTTCATCACGAATATAGTTGGTTTCTTCTGCACAGACAGTCCCAATCATGAGAAAGGAGAGAAGAAGAGTTGTCAGTAAAATTATGAATTTCTTCAACATAATCTTATCCTCCCTTCTTACAGTAAGTGAATCATCCATACAGCCGCATAACTAACTAAACTTGCCGCCACGCCCAGTCCAATTAGCCAACGTCTATAAGCTTGCTTGTCTAAGGGCAAATCTCCGACGAATTTACCAGTCTGACCATTCATCGCAAAGACAAACTTTTTGCCCTTCCAAGTCGTATTTAAGAGCCAAACTGGATAGAGAACATACTTAGTTGAACCATTTATCAAGCGAATATTCGAAGATTCTGGGGTAACAGTAGAAAACCCCGTAACTGTGTCTTCAAAGGCTTCCTCCGTGCTTTGCTTGACACGGTTGTTAGCATGAGTAATGCTCTCCTCGGCTCCGACATCATATTTATCTGCTAGGTATCCTGCTAGGTAAGCTGTCTGAAAATCAACAGCTTCTGAAAAATCAAAGGGTTCAATGGATTCCATTAATTGATCATCCAATTTACTTGAACCGTCTACTGGGATATGTTCAAACGCTAACTGACCGGAACGAATAACTGAAAAATAGCTTGTTTCGGTATAGTCATACTCACTATCACTCCATGTTCTAATCCTGCTTGCTTTATAATGAACATCCGCATCTGCTTCTGTGTCAAAAAGCCAGAATGGAACATAAACCCCCTTTACTTCATCAATATGATTTTGGTCTTTAAAAACTTTTGGCAAGAGACGTTTCCCCATGAGATGCTTATTCAGACTCGCCTTTGCTGCCTTTTTATCTAATTTGAATGGAATCACATAATCTGGCTTTAAATCACCAGCAAAACGTCCCATCATAACGACAGGATTATCGCAGAATGGACAGGAAGTGGCTGCTGTTGACTCGTCAGCAACAATTTCACCACCACAAGATTTACAGACATAAACTGACAGTTGATCAATCTCGCCTGTATCCCATTCACCACCAGCTTGCGTACTCCAAGTCATATTTTCATCGGTCTGGGTTTTTAATTGTTCATCCAATTCCTTCAAACTTGACATATCCAATTCGGAATCACAATAAGGACACTTCATTTTCTGAATTGAACTATTAAATTCAAGAGCACCACCACAATTTGGACATTTATATTCTTGTAAATCAGCCATGATGATCTCCTTTCTACTGTCATCGAACTATGAGATAGTTAGAAAAGTTTTAAACAAGGTCATTTTCATCAAAGATATTGCCACATTCAGGGCAGAATTTAGGTGGATTATAAGCATCTTCTGGTTGCCAGCCACAATTGCTGCAACGGTATTGACGGCGGGTTTCTGGTTTCGGTTGACCACAGTTTGAACAGAATTTACCATTATTGATAGTCCCACAAGTACAAGTCCAGCTGTCACTCACAGGTTTTGGTGAACCGCATTCAGGACAGAATTTACCTGAAGCTTCATGTCCATTTGGACAAGTCCATTTATCCGTAGTAGTTTGGGTTTGAGAGGCTGCACTCGCTGTTTGCGTTTGCTGACTAGCGGCCTGCTCTTGTCCCATCGCAAAAAGATTTTGAGCATTCATACCGCCTGCGCCCGCTGCCATTCCTACTCCCATAAAGCCAGTCATCGCACCACCTGGATTTTCAGCCGCTGCTTTCATAGCATCTGCCTGCGCACCAACTAAGGTAGCCGCTGCCATGGTTGGATCCTTCATAATAGCCACACGTTGAGCCTGCTTAATCATTTCAGCATCTTCGTCTGGAAGAGTTACTGAACCAAGAGCTACACTAATGACTTTCAAGCCACGCAGTTCTCCCCATTTGCTAGAGAGCGCTTCATTCATGGCATTTTCAAGTTCTGTATTGTGGCTAACGATTTGATTTGGTCGCAATTCTAAATCAGACAATGCAGCGAATGCTGGTTGAAGAGCACTGATAAATTCTGTTTTCAGTTGTGATTCTAACTCTTCACGCAAATATTCTTTTTCCACATTGCCACAGACATTGGTATAGAAAAGAAGTGGGTCTGCAATCTTATAAGAATAAACACCAGAGCAACGGACAGAAACATCTACATCTAAGCCGATTTTTGAATCCACCACACGAAATGGAATTGGGTTTGGTGTGCCAAACTTATTATCAATCAGCTCTTTTGTATTGAAATAGTAAACACGTTGATCTTTGCCTGTATCACCACCATAAGTGAAACGTTTTCCAATTTGTTTAAAAGTTTCCTTAATGGAATTGCCTAAATTACCTGTAAAAATACTAGGCTCGCTAGACGTGTCATAAGTGAATTGACCAGGCTCGGCACAGACTTCAACAATTTTTCCCTGCTCGACAATCATCATACACTGACCGTCTGCAACAGCAATTCCAGAACCATTCGAAATAATGTTGTCGCTGCCCTTCGTATTAGATGAACGTCCAGATACTTGCTTTTGTCCTTTGACCACCATGACAGACTTGTCCATGGCATCACAGTAAAAGAATTCTTTCCATTGATCAGCCAATACGCCGCCTACGGCACCAATTCCTGCTTTAATGAGTCCCATAAGAATCTCCTTTCTCTCTTTAAAAAACATGTTTCCTCTACCTTAAACTGTACTACTAAACGACATCATCTCCTTTGTCATAAATTTGTGAATTTTTACAAAAAATCATACGCTAACTAGCAATATCTGTCTTTTTATCGCAACACGATTAGCTGTATGAAAGCGCTTTATCTTCAAAACCATTTTACCATATTTTTATAAAATTGTAACTATCAAAAATATAAGTGAATCGTAAGGAAATTGGAATAACTATCTTTTTCAGTCAAAAAATCTTTATAAAACACCACAACCTAATCGTACAAATAAAAAAACGAATAATTCCGATGTTCTGACTAACAGAATATCGAAACTGTTCGTTTTTTGTATGATTTTTATGCAACTCTCTTAGAATTCATTTTTTGAAATCCTTGTAGAGCCAAGCACAGATCTATCTCGCTTAAAGTAATATGACATTACAATTTTTCAGGAACAGCTGCAAGTAATTCTTGAATAGCTGCTTGGTTGCTTCCTCCAGCCATAGCCATATCTGGTTTACCACCACCACGACCATTTACGATTGGAGCAAGTTCCTTGATTAAATTGCCAGCGTGAATATCTTTTGTCTTGCTAGCCACAAGGACATTCACTTTTTCACCAATAGCTGCCACAAGGACAAGAACATCTGAATAGTCTTTTTGTTTCCAAGTGTCTGCAAAAGTGCGTAGAGCACCTGCATCAGACACAGAAACTTGGCTGGCAATAAAGCTGTGTCCATTAGCTTCCTGAACATTCTTGAAGACTTCACCTGAAGCAGCGGCTGCTGCTTTTTCTTTCAGTTCAGCATTTTCTTTTTGCAATTGACGAAGTTGTTCTTGCAAAGCCTCAACTTTACGCGAAACTTCTTTCATTTGCGGAACTTTCAAAGTTGTTGCGATATCTTTCAAAGCATCTTCTTCTTCACGGTAAGCTTCAAACGCTTCTTTGCTCGTCACGGCGAGGATACGACGAGTTCCTGAGCCAATTCCTTCTTCCTTGACAATCTTGAAAAGACCAATTTCAGAAGTATTCTTCATGTGAGTACCACCACACAGCTCAATAGAATAATCTCCAATTGTCACCACACGAACTTCTTTGCCATATTTTTCACCGAAGAGAGCCATTGCTCCCATTTCTTTAGCCGTATCAATGTCTGTTTCAATCGTTTTGATGTCAATGGCTTCCCAGATTTTTTCATTGACTTCTTGCTCAATGCGACGTAGTTCTTCTGCTGTAACTGCTTGGAAATGAGTGAAGTCAAAGCGAAGAAATTCTACTTCATTAAGAGAGCCTGCTTGCGTTGCGTGTTTACCTAAAACATTGTGAAGAGCCGCATGAAGTAAGTGTGTCGCTGTGTGATTTTTCATAACACGGTGACGACGATTGTGGTCAATTTCAAGCTTATATTCTTGGTTTAGCGTGAGTGGTGCTACCACTTCTACCGTATGGAGCGGTTGTCCATTTGGGGCTTTTTGAACATCTACAACTTGGGCAATGAGTTGACCTTCAGAGTCAAAAATGTGTCCATGGTCTGCCACTTGTCCCCCCATTTCAGCATAAAATGGTGTCTCTGAAAAAACAAGGTAAGCCTTCCCAGTTGAAACTTCTTCAACTTCTTCGTCAGCTGCCACAATCGCAACCAACTTCGCAGATAAAGCCTCTTTTTCATAGTTAAAGTGGCTTTCAGCTGTAATGTTTTGCAAGGTTTCATTTTGCATGCCCATAGAGCCACCTTTAACAACACTAGCCCGTGCGCGTTCTTGCTGCTCTTTCATAGCAACTTCAAAGCCTTCGCGGTCTACTGTCATACCAGCTTCTTCAGCAATTTCTTCGGTCAATTCTACTGGGAAACCATAGGTGTCGTACAGTTTAAAGACATCCGTTCCTGAAATAACAGACTGTCCTTTTGCCTTTAACTCTTCTACAATGCTTTGTGCAAAGTGTTGACCTGAATGAAGCGTGCGAGCAAAGGATTCTTCTTCACTTTTGATGATTTTTTCGATAAAATCTTGCTTTTCAAGCACTTCTGGATAATAGCTTTCCATAATCTTTCCAACAGTTGGAACGAGTTTATAAAGGAAAGGCTCATTGATCCCTAATTTTTGACCATGCATCGAAGCACGACGGAGCAAACGACGCAGAACATAGCCCCGTCCTTCATTTCCTGGAAGAGCACCATCCCCAATAGCAAACGACAACGAACGGATATGGTCTGCAATGACCTTGAAGCTCATATTATCTCCGTCTGGATTATAATTCTTACCGGATAATTTTTCTACTTCGCGGATAATTGGCATAAAGAGGTCTGTTTCAAAATTTGTTTTTGCCCCTTGGATGACAGCCACTAAACGCTCTAAGCCTGCACCCGTATCAATATTTTTGTGAGGCAACTCCTTGTATTCACTTCGTGGAACAGCTGGATCAGCATTGAATTGAGACAAAACAATATTCCAAATTTCAATGTAACGATCATTTTCAATATCTTCTGCAAGTAAACGAAGTCCTTGATGTTCAGGATCAAATGCTTCCCCGCGGTCAAAGAAGATTTCTGTATCGGGCCCAGAAGGTCCTGCACCAATTTCCCAGAAATTGTCCTCAATTGGAATCAAATGACTTGGATCGACACCAACTGAAATCCAACAATTGTAAGAATCATGATCGTCCGGATAATAAGTCATATAGAGCTTATCTTTCGGGAAATCAAACCATTCAGGGCTAGTTAAAAGTTCAAAGGCCCACTCAATTGCTTCATCACGGAAATAATCACCAATAGAAAAATTTCCTAACATTTCAAACATGGTATGGTGCCGCGCTGTTTTTCCGACATTTTCAATATCGTTCGTCCGAATCGCTTTCTGCGCATTGGTAATCCGTGGATTTTCTGGAATAATAGTCCCATCAAAATACTTCTTTAACGTTGCAACCCCAGAATTAATCCACAGCAAGGTCGGGTCATTGACTGGTACTAGACTAACAGACGGTTCGACAGCATGACCTTTTGAAGCCCAAAAATCTAGCCACATTTGGCGTACTTGAGCACTTGATAATTGTTTCATTTTCTTCTCCTTAAAACATTTCTCTAACTGATTTTTCTATTGCCCATGTGAGTTTTAAGAACTACTTTCAAAAGCTTCTACATAGTCAATAGCCACACACAATGAAATCACTAAATCCGCGTAGGCATCTTCATAAACCACAACTTGATAAGTGGACATCAGGTGCAAGAGCTCTTTTGAAATCTCTGCAATCACTTGCCCCTGCGCATCCAGCAGACGAAATTCCAAATCCCAGATATTCCCTTCGATGCGCAGACCTAAGTTATCAAATTCATATTTATCTCGTAAAAAAGTAAGCTTTTTACGGATATAAAAACTCGAACCATTGCGCAATTGAATTTCAAATTGAGGTAAGAAGGTTAGCACAGTCTTTTGAATTTGGCTGACTACTTCACCCTTGTCATCATAAATCGTAAAGGTTTTGGGAATTTTTAAAAAGCTCCCCTCCACTTGATACTCAATGTTTCCACGATCGTCTTTGATGTCAAACTTCTCACCACCAAAGCGAAATTTTTGTTTTACAAGATAGGTCTTCATGACGATTCCTCGCAAAAAGACAAGTCCACTAGACGAAGGGCGAAAAACCGCGGTACCACCTTCATTCAATGAACTTGTCATTCTCATTATGTATGCAATTTTTTCTCTGAGTAGCATGATTTTAGCTCTCACATGGCTTGCAGCACCGCCAATTCTCTGGGCTAAGAGATCAAAAATCAATTCTCAATAGATTTATTATACTCGCTTATGAGCATTTCGTCAACTTATTTTGATGAAGATGACGAGTTAGATGTTGATTTGTTATCTGACTTAACATATTGTGAGAATAGACTTTGGAAAGCTTGATCTTTCACTTTAATATTGGCTGCTTGTAATTCTTTGGCAACAATTTTTTGGATAAAGGTTTGATCATTTTGCTTTTGTGTCAAGATAACATTTTTCAGTTGTTTCTTGTAGTCTTTCCAATTCGCTGATTTTTCAGACTTACTATTTAGTTTCACAATATAATAACTTGAAGAATAAGTTGATGATTTAACGGTGATAACATCCGAAATACCGTTTGCTTCAAGGGCAAAAGCCGCTTTTTTAACAGCATCTGGGATATCTGTCGAAGCTGAGTCAAACTTCACTTCCCCACCCTTATCTTTGGTCTTGGTATCCGTAGAATTTTCCTTAGCAATTTGTCCGAAATCAGCACCTTCAGCTTTGGCTTTCTCCAGCACTTCCTTTGCCTTGTCTTGACTGTCAACTTTGATGATTTGAGCAGTCACTTCTGGTGTATAAGATTCGTATGCTTTTTTATAATTTGCATCTGTCAATTCTTTTTCAGCTGCTTTTTTGACAGCATATTCGACCAATTTATTGGTTCTGATTTGTTCACGATAAGTATCTTCCGTCAATCCTGCTCTTGCCAATACTTGTTGGAAAGCAGTTCCGTAAGTGCTCTTACTCTTATTGAACGTTTCATTGACTTCTTTTTCTGTAACATGTTTACCATAGCTCTTTTCAAAAACTTCTTGAATGGTCATATTGAGAAGTACTTGTTGAGCGGCTGCATTATTTTTCACTTTGTTATAGAAATCATTGACAGTGATTGTATTTCCTTTCATTGTGATAATATCTTTACCACCAGCTTGCGAGCACGCCGCTAATGTTACAACTGACAAAAGCGTAATAGCTCCTGCTAGAATTTTTTTCTTCATTATGAAAACTCCTTTTTTTAATTCACTTTCTTATTGTACCATAAAATAGATTTAATATCTTAAATTTTCCTAAAAACTTTGAAAGTTTAGGAAAATATTAAGAATCTCATTCTTTTCTAATCATTAGAATGCCGTCACCAAGAGGCAACAAAGTTGCAGTCAAGTCAGGTTGATCTAGTGTTTTATCAAATAATTGGTGCAACCCTCGATAAATCGTTCGTTGACCTCGACGCACTTCCTTAATGTCTTTCACTATATCACCACCCTGAAAAACATCATCTATGATGATAATCCCTCCTGAAGCAAGGCGCTTCAGAACTTCCGGCAGAAAGACAACGTATTTGGACTTAGCAGAGTCCATAAAGACAAAGTCATAGCAATCTTTCAAACTAGGAAGAATATCCATTGCGTCACCTTCCAGCAATGTAATTTGCTTGCGCTTATCAAACTTAGCAAAGTTCGCTTTAGCAAGAGCAATCATTTCTGGATTGCGATCAATCGTTGTAATTTGAGCCTGCGGTGCATGTTCTGCTATTAAAAGAGCTGAAAAGCCAATGGCTGTTCCAATTTCCAAAATCTTTTCTGGCTGTAAAGTTTCTAATAGAAAACGAAAATAGGCAACTGTTTCATGAGGAATAATGGGAATATTTTCTGCATGAGCAAAAGTTTCGAGCTCTTTTAAAGAGCCCGAAACTTGTTTTTGCCGTGTCCGCATAAAATCGACGATTTCTTTTTTGACAACGGGACGACGCATATTGTGATTAGCATTTTTACTATAGGATTTGACCATTTTATGCCAGTCCTAACTTTTCTACGAGTGCTTCAAATTCATCAAGACGACGCTCAAAGACTGCAAAGGCAGCATTGAGATAGTCTTCTTTTTCCATATCTACACCAGCTTTTTTAATGACATTTAGCGGATAATCAGAATTTCCTGCTTTCAAGTAGTTGAGATACTTCTCTTTATCTTCTTGCGTTCCGTTAACAATCTTATCAGCTAAGGCAGAAGCAGCTGAGAAACCGGTTGAGTATTGGAAAACATAGTAATCATAGTAGAAATGCGGAATCCGTGCCCATTCGTATTGAATTTGTGGGTTGTCCTCTTTCGTCAAACCATAATATTTTTCATTCAAATCTGCGTACAAATCATTCAAAAATTCACTCGTCAAGACTTGACCTTCTTGGTCAGCTTTGTGAATGGCATGTTCAAACTCGGCAAATTGAGTTTGGCGGAAAACAGTTCCACGGAAACCGTCCAAGAAATGATTCAGAATCGCAAAGCGGGTTTGATCGTCATCTACTTCTTCCAATAATTTCTCCGTAAGGATATTTTCGTTGGTCGTAGAAGCAATCTCAGCTAAGAAAATAGAATAATCTCCGTAAACGTACGGCTGATTTTCACGAGTGTAGCTGGAATGCATGCTGTGACCTGTTTCATGAACCAACGTGAAAAGATTGTCCAACGTATCTTGCCAGTTGAGTAACATAAAAGCATTGGTATCGTAAGAACCACCAGAATAAGCCCCAGAACGCTTGCCTTGGTTTTCATAAACATCAATCCAACGATCTGAAAAGGCTTCTTTTACTCGACCTAGATAATCTTCTCCAAGGATAGCTAAGACTTCTTCTGCTTTCGTCAAGGCTTTCTTATAAGTAAATTTATAATCTGCTTCTGATAATGGTGTGTAGAGGTCGTACATTTTCAAATCAGAAAGACCTAAAATCTTTGCACGTAGCGCAATATAGCGATGTAAGAGTGGCAAATGTTTGTTGACCGCAGACACTAAGCTATCATAAACACTTTCTGGAATAAAGTTAGCAGACAAAGCAGCTTCACGCGCAGAAGAAAAATTACGAACTTTGGCATTGTAATTATGAACTTTAACATTCGTTTGGAGTGTCTTAGCATAAGTGTGTTGGTATTGCTCATAGACGCTGTAAAGCGCTTCATAAGCTTCCTTGCGGACTGTACGATTTTTCGACTCCACTAGACTGATGTAATTTCCGTGCGTCAATTGCACTTCATTTCCTTCTTCGTCGTGTACGGTTGGAAAGACAATATCGGCATTATCCAAGATTCCAAAAGTATCACCCGCAGCACTAAAAATTTCACTAGCTCCTGCCAACAATTCTTCCTCACGTTGAGAAAGGATGTGAGGTTTCTTTTGCAGTAGCTTATCAAAGAAATGCTGATAGATTTGCAATTCGGGCTTTTCAGCTAAGAAAGTCTGATATTGCTCGTCTGTGATTGCCATAAATTCTGGTTCATAGAAAGCAAATGCCTGTCCGAATTCACTATAAATAGCCATACCCTTGGCTTGGTATTCTTGATATTTTGCCACGCACGTATCTTGGTCATTTTTCATGTGAGCATAGGAATAGAGCTTTTCTATGCGACGCATTAAGTCCAATTGGATTTCTGTTGTTTTTAAAAGGCTATCAGCCGAATCCAAAAGATGACCTGCTAAGCTGCTGGCTTCTTTTAATTCTTTTGAAACTTGACTTAACTCTGCCTCAAAAGCTTCATCTGTTGGGAAAATCGTTGTTAGGTCCCAAGTGTATTTTTCTTCAATTTCATTTCTTTGTTTTGCCATAAAATTTCCTCCGTCCTTCCTATTCTATCATAAATATTGCCAAAAATCTTTGCATAAAAAGCTGGGGGATAGAGAATTTGGAGATTTTTATTTTTTTCTTTTTCATAATAAGCTGAAAATTGCTGATAATAAGGCGTGAGATCCTGAAAAATCTGGCAGAAAGTGCTGGAACGAACAGGTTGAACCTGCGGATAAAAGTCATTAGCTGTTTTGGTTAATAAATTATCACCCGCTTGGTACAATTCTGCTTGCAATTTCATCCATTTGGGCTGCTGATAGTAGAGCTGCTGACGCACATAACGGCAAATATTTTTATCTTCTTTTGCCAGAAAACTCGTCATCTCCTGCTTGCAGAATGGCTGAAGAAAGATGTCTAAAAGATTTCCTTTGCCAAAAGTAAAAATTTTTTCCTTATACTGCGCCTTGCCATGCAAATCTTCATGAATCAAGTATTTAAGCCTCAAAAGCTGTTTTTGTTCGTCCAATTCCCACAGATGAAAGCCCATATTTTGACTAAAATAGAGAAAATCCTTTTGTAAATTGGTCAAGGCATTTTTCAGCCAAAGTTTCTTTCCCAAGAGCCAAAGAACGCGATAGCCATACTGACGATAACTGTCCGTACGCTCTTTTAAGCGTTTTTGACTAAGCGAACTGCATTGAACTTCAAGTGCAATTTGTTTTTCAACTAACAAATCTGCGATTTGCTGCAATTCTGGTAAATAAGCTTCCACTTGAATCGCATGACTAGACTTTCTAGCCCAAGTAAACAAAGTAGCTTTCAGATTTAAGTGTTCTGCACTTTCATTTTCCGTAGAAAAATGGCAGTTTTTCAAGGAAATATGGGCAAAATGTGCTCGTATCACCTTGCCATTCTTAAATCGTACCGCTTCCTTGCAAACCGGACAGAGAAATCTATCTAGCGGATTTATCATATCTTCCACAGCATTTAGTAGTTTCCCATCTTCTTGACAAGCTATTAACATAGATTATTTTCTCCTTTTACTGAAATTATTCGCAAAAAAGAGAAACTTCCGAAAAAGTTTCTCAAATCTTTTATAAGGGGAAACAAATTTATTGAATCGCTTCAGCACTATTCATTTCTTCTTTGTACAACTTAGTATCATACATCTTAATAAATGGATACCAAATTACAAAGGCAGCCAGAGCACAGATAAGTGCAACTACAAAGGCACCAATATTACCACCTGAACCAACGTAAGCTCCAATACCAATAGGTGTTGGCCATGGTGTTTGGGCAATCGCTTTACCAGCTAGTCCAAGTTGAACAGACCAGTAACCAATGGAAGCAGAGACGATTGGAGCCAAAATAAACGGAATGGTTAACATTGGATTATACACAATTGGTAGACCAAAGATAAGGGGTTCGTTGATGTTGAAAATAGCTGGCCCCATTGAAGCTTTGCCCAGCATGCGCAGCTGATCTGATTTTGCACGGAAAGCGATGTAGAAGCAAAGCAGTAAAGTCGCACCAGAACCACCGATCGTTACATAAGAGTTGGTAAATTCACCTGCATAGGCAATGAATTTGCCGTCAACGTTTTGTGCCATATTAGCAAGCAAAATTGGATTAACCAGTCCCATAACGATATTCGCACCATGAATACCGACAATCCAAAGAGCATGAACCAATAAGTAAATCACAACAATACCTAGCCATGTGTTAGTGATATGACTAACAAAGGCAAACGGAATTGCAATAACTTTATAAATATCCGTACCAAATAGGATAAAGATACCGTTAATGACAAGTACTGCAAATGCAATGACAAATCCTGGAATGAGAGCTGTAAATGAACGAGCAACTCCTTCTGGAACAGCTTCGGGCATCTTGATGACCCAATTCTTCTTCACACAAAGGCGATATAGTTGTACAGCGAGAATGGACATCAGAATCGCAGTAAACATACCTGATGTAGACAGACGTGTCAAACTATCTCCGCCAACAGTCCAGCCACCAATTGTTGTTTTTCCTGTAACGGCTGAAATCACTCCTTTTGAATAAGTTAATTCAGGAATGGTCAAAAAGTAAGCAAATACCGCTAACAGACCACCATTTAGTGGATTGAGATTGAGCCCCTCTTCTTCGACATAAATTTTTGTGTATTCATATCCAATAACAACAGCAAAGTAGAGAGACAAAATCCCCATTGTACACTTATAAGCTAGCAAGTAGAGAGCTTGAATCTTATCAAATGAATTTGCCCACAAATCAACAATAAATTGAAGATTAAAGGCCTGCGGTATAACACTAAGAACCAAGAAGGCAGACCCTACGATTGTAAAGGGAATGCTGGCCATCCCGGCAGCAACAATAGCACGAACAGGACGCCAAGTAGAGACTTTCCCCATTGGTCCCATGAGGTACTTTTCTAGAAATTCAAACAATTTATTCATAATTTATCCTCCTATGATGTTTGAAATATGGTTTCTAAACTAACGTTGAACAGTTGCAATATATTCTTGAATGCGCTTATATTGCTTGTCTGTATGGTGATGAATTCGACTTAATTTTCTTAGCATGAGAATAGCTAAAAGTAGCCCCAATGAAAGTACAACAGTTAAAACGGTTACAGTGGTTGTACTAATCGAAAAAAATGGAAAGAGAAAATGATACTGTCCCGCAAAAACAAGCAGCAGTAGCAAAACATTTGCTAAGGCAGAAACATTGTAAAAGAACCGCGTTAATGTCGCTTCTTTTTGATGAACGGTGTACATTCGTGTTTGTTCCCACATTGCTAACGCTGCAAGAATCGTTAGCAACAAAGGCAACAGCAAAACTAAGCCAGCATTAGAAAGATACAACATGAGCATCCAATACAGATTGGCAAAGAAGAAAAAGGCTGTTACATAACGAACTGAAAAGTAGCGTGTATAGTACATATTTTTAATTGCTGTTTCTTTTCGTCTTGCTTCTAGTTCTTGTTTCTCTTTTTCAGTCATATCTACTCCTCCCACCTCTTCTTTTACTTTTCAACCTTCCGATAAAGGCTGAGCATTTCAAGTGCCACTTCACGCAGTGTCATAGTTGTCATCAAATGATCCTGAGCATGCACCATAATGATTTCAATTTTGATTTCTGTTCCACTTGCGTATTCTTGCAGCAAGTTTGTTTGTGCATGATGTGCTTCCAATAGCTCTGTATTGGCAGCTTCTAACTTTTCAGCCGCTTCATCATAGTGTCCTTCTCGCATATCAGCGAAAGCTTCGTGAACCGTTGTCCTTGCTGAACCACTGTGCAAGATAATTTCAAAAGCGGCCACCTGTAATTCTTCCTGATTCATAGACAATCTCCTTTACTTTATTTTTAAAAATAACTGTTTAAACTCTGCAAATGACTGACAATCCAAGATCTGTTTTTGCAAGTCAGGCTGCTCTAACAAATCCACAATCTTAGATGTCAACGTCGCCATTCCTTCATTCCCATAGATAGCTGGCGATGGAAGAAAGATGAGCCGAATATGAGGATTTTCTTCATTCCACTGAAGACCGTTTTTTACAATAGCGACACCGATTTTATGATGTTTAGCAATCGGTTTAATCGGATGCGGCACCGCGATTTGCTCTGAGAAAATAACCGAACTCATTTTTTCACGCTGCTCCATTAAATCCTGCATACAAGAAACAAAATCCTGCTCTTCACCTTGTCCCATTTGGATCAGTAACTCTTGTAAGATGACCTCTTTTGTCGCATCTTGAGTAAGAACAAAACAAGCGGAGGAGAAATAGTCATCAAAGATTTTTTCTTCATTTTGATCCACCATTACTGCTGTTTCTGGTATCAAAGAACTTTCTACAGGTTTCAGCTGAGCCATTTTATGTTTTATCTCTTTTAGCTCTTCTGAATTTAAAAAGATGCTGACTGTAAAAACAGGAACACTGAAGACCAGATTGGATAAATCAATAGATGAAATGATAAAATCAATATTTTTCAGACGTTCATCACTCAACTCATAATAGCCAATTACATCCACAATGTGGACTAAGTTACCCAGCTCATTATCAATGCGATTTTTCAGCATTTGCGCTGATCCGTAGCCCGTTGCACAAATCACCAAGATATTAAACTTTTGCTTTTCCTTTAACCGCTCCAAGGCAGCCATGAAATGCAGGGCGATGTAGGAAACTTCATCATCAGACAAGTTTTCCTTAGAAAAAATTGGCATGGCCTGCAAGAGCTCTCTTGTCATCGCTAAAACAGATGAATACTGCTGCTGAATGTCCTTTAAAAGAGGATTTTCCAGCACTACATGATTTTGCAAACGTACAAGTAAGGTAACTAAATGCGTGACAACTCCCTCAACTAACTGGAAGTCATGTTGAAATTGATAATCCTTGACATGCTCGACCTGCTCTAATGCTTCTAGTAACTGCCTGCGGATTTCTTGGTTTATATCCTTCTTTGCATATTGATTATCTTGGCAAGAAGCTTTAGAAATCAAGTGCAAGGTGATATAGTCCACTTCCTCCTTTGGAAATTCCAGTCCTGTCGCCAGATACACTCTATGTAAAATTTTCTCCGCAATTTTTCGCTCTACCAGATAATTTTCTTGATTCCAATTTTCAATTTGATTGATTTGAAAACCTTCTGCAATTCGTTTAAAAGAAAGAGCGATGTGAATCACCAAGTTTTGAATGACAAAATCTGATAACTTTAAGTATCCTTCGCGACATTCATCTAGCACAATAATCGTCAATTCTTCTAAACTGATTTGCTGACCAGGAACTTCAATCGTGATGTAATTATGCAAACTTTGAAAGAAATTATCACGGAAAAAATAATCCATGATAAATCGACGCTTGTTGCGCTCACTTCCCTTTACATAAACACCTCGATTAGCTTTACTTTCGATTTGTAAGTCATACTTTGCCAAGTCTTTTCTGATTTTCTTAAAATCCGCTGACAAAGTTGACCGACTGACAAATAATTCTTCTGCCAAGTTGTCAAAATAAAGCTTCTCTTGCTCAAAAAGCAATTTGTTTAAAATGTAATTGTAACGATCTTCTATATTTTCAGTCTTAGCAGCATTTACCTCGGTCAATAGTTCAGCCTGTATAAAATCTTGACAAAGGGCTTTATCTTGCAGTTCTAATTTATAGCCATAACCTTGCTTAGCAATAATTTTCCAGCCTGTTTCATGAGGATTCCAGTCCATCAAGGATTTCAGATAAGTTCTTATCGTACGATCAGAGCAAGACAGCTGACTGGCTAACTCCTTACTCGTCATATAGTGATTTTTGTTCTCCAATAAGGATTGCAGAATCAATTTTTCTTTCTGATGTAGCAATACAGTTCTCCTTCCACATCTGTCTGTAAGAACTATTTTATCCTTTTTTGCGCTGAAACTTTAAATCTTTTCCAAGATGAGATTTGCCATTTTTTCAATTCCCATTGGAATTGGAATATAAGCTTGTGGTGGAATTTGTACAATAGGCTTTCCAACCTTTGCACCTGCTTCTTCAAATTGTTTAAAATACATCTTTGTTTGCGGGCTGATGAGATAGAGGTCATATTCGGCAGCAGCAATCGCTTTGCCGCCTTCTGTCGCACTAACAGCATCTACTTCAATATCATGCCCCTTCCCCTTTAAAAATTCCGTTGTTTTCTTTGCCATCAAAGAAGATGACATACCTGCTGCACAGATAATCAATGCTTTAGCCATAAGATTTTCTCCTTATAAATAAAATTTATTTTATAAACTCATTATAGATGAAAACGATTACAATATCCATCTCATTTTTTTCCGTAGTGAAACGGAAAAATTTCCCTTTTGCTTTTACTTGTATTTCAGTTTATAGTAGAGAATAGTCCCTGATAAAACCAAAGACACGCTATTTGCCATAATCAAAGGCAAATCGTCAATCACCAAACCATGGAACAGCCACAAAGCAATTCCAACAACCTGCATCAGATACATGCCAAGCGCAATAGACTCTGTATCCTTGGTTTTAATGACTTTTATTACCTGCGGTAAAAAAGCAAAAGTAGTTAATATCGCTGCTATACTTCCAATCATATATGTTCCCCTTTCATAAAAACGAGGCTAGGAAAATCTAACCTCGCTCTTTTATTATCTACGCAGTCTAAAAAAGATTTGTCAGCCCTGGAAATTTGGATAAAACCAGAACATCTTTCTTTTCCAAACCGTAAGCAGACATTATCAACTCTTGAATCTTCACATCATTGATGTCACTGTCTACGACAAAACCGTCTGCATTTTTCAACTTAATGGTTAAATGCTGGGTGATAGCTGGATTGGCAGCCAAGTCTGGCACAGCGACTCCTTTAGAAAATTTGATGACATAGGTTATTCTTTTACTCATGATAATCTCCGATTTAGTCTACTGCTGCTCCATTTGAAGCTATCACTTCCTTATACCAAGCAAAAGATTTCTTAGGCGAACGCTCATAGGTTCCATTTCCCTCATCGTCCTTGTCTACATAGATGAAACCGTAACGTTTGCGCATTTCACCGGTACCTGCAGACACCAAGTCGATACAGCCCCAAGGTGTATAACCCATGAGGTCAACCCCGTCTTCTACCACAGCCTTTTTCATTTCCCGTATATGGGCGCCCAAATAGTCAATCCGGTAATCATCATGCACCATACCGTCTGCTTCCACTTTGTCAATGGCACCAAAACCATTTTCTACGATAAAGAGCGGCAGGTGATAATGATCGGTGAACCAGTTGAGAGCACAGCGCAGACCTTCTGGGTCAATCTGCCAGTCCCATTCTGAAGCCTGAACATAAGTATTCTTGACCAGGTCCTCGGTTTCCACATAGTCAAAGTAGGGATTGTTTTCCCGGTGGGAATCAATGGCAAAGGACATATAGTAGCTAAAGCCGATGTAATCAACAGTTCCAGCCAGCAAATCTTCCTGATCCTGCTCGGTAAAATCAACCTTTATACCTTTTCTTTCCCAATATTTAAGAATATGTTCTGGATAGAGACCGAAAACATGGACATCTGCAAAATAATAACGCTTTTGCATGGCTTTCATAGCCATGAGGACATCCTTAGGATTGCAAGTAGCTGGATAAATCGGACACATGGCAATCATACAGCCAATTTGGAAGTCGGGATTGATTTCATGACCGATTTTAACTGCTCGTGCAGAAGCCACCAATTCGTAGTGAGCTGCCTGATACATGATGGCCTCCCGGTCATCTCCTTCTTTGTAGACAATCCCGGAATTGGTGAAAGGAGCAAAATCTTCTTGGTAGTTGGCTTGATTGTTGATTTCATTGAAGGTCATCCAGTATTTGACCTTGTCCTTATAGCGCTTGAAGACGACTTCTGCAAAGCGGACGAAGAAATCAATAACCTTGCGGTTCTTCCAACCACCATACTCGGTTACCAAATGATAAGGCATTTCAAAGTGAGATAGAGTAATGACCGGTTCAATCCCATATTTGAGGCATTCATCAAAAAGATCATCGTAGAACTGCAGACCGGCTTCGTTGGGCTCTTCTTCGTCTCCCTTAGGAAAAATCCGCGTCCAAGCGATAGAAGTTCGGAAGCACTTGAAGCCCATTTCTGCAAAGAGAGCAATGTCCCCCTTATAACGATGATAAAAATCAATTGCTTCATGATTTGGGTAATATTTGCCCGGCAACACTCCTGCCGTAATTTCACGCGGAACCCCGTGGCGAGCTGCTGTCATCACATCAGCCACACTAATGCCCTTGCCACCTTCTTGCCAACCACCTTCCAGTTGATGAGCTGCAACTGCTCCGCCCCAGAGAAATCCGTCTTTAAATGTTGACATGTCTAAAATCCTCCTGATTTTGATATTTTTATTATACTCCTAAGAAAACGCTTTTAAAATTCATATTTTTGCCACAGCAATGCGGAAAAATGATAGAAATAGATTCAAAGTTTGTGAAAGTGCCTGCTTTTCTACTCATTTATTTCTATAATGAAGAAAAAGAATATAAAATCTACATCATGTTTCTCTATCCAAGAAAGGGCGTCTCATTCAGCTATGATTACAAATTTCTTCAATGTTTACAAAAAATCTTTGAGTTATATACCTATTATTGCTATAACTTGTTCGATAATAGCCTTTTTAGTATACTTTTTGCCCATTGATTCACGCCCGCTTTCTCTCTCCCTCTTTACTTTTCCTTTTAGCTTACCTCTTTTCTTTCAGAAAAAGAAAGTTTCTACTTTTATCTTTGCTGGTTTTATAGACGGTGTTTTAAAAACAGGACTTTTTCTACTTGGTATTAAGCCTTTTAATATTGCACTTTCATTTTTAGCCGTTTATGGATGTATCAGCCTGATTGCCTGTGTGTGCCTCTTTCTATTTAGGAAAAAAACAAAAGAGTAAAACAGAACTAAAATTTGAAAATTTTTAATTCTGTCTCACCCGTAAAGTTACTTAATAATCTCTTAGACTGTCAAAGTGGGGAATGACGCAAACGACGTTTTTGTCAAAAGTGCTTTTTCGAGCTTAAAAAGCAAACAACGTTAAGACTTGCTTCATGAGCCTTATCCGGCAACTAATTTGTCATTGCTTTATTATACAATATGCCATGAAGCTGGAGACTTTCGTCCCAGCTTTTTTACACGTCTCTTGCTTTAGCCAAATAAGTTTTGATTCTTTCGCTCTGGAATTTTTAAAAACGCTACAAGAATAATAACAGCAATCATAACACCAGCTAAGAAAAAGCTCATCATTTCATAGCCAGACTGGTCTATCAAATCGCCTGCAATATTTTGAATAAGAATGGTTCCCAAATTTCGGGCTGTTTGAACAAGTGCAATGGCTGTCACCAGATATTTCTCATCTACTAAGTTAGCAACAATCTTCAGGGTCACCATAATCAGCAACATGCCTGTGGCGTGCTTGGACATCAAAGTCAAGAGAATCTTGGAGGTAAGCCCCAAATCCAACCCATAAATTACATACTGTAAAAGCAAAATTCCCAAAGGAATGTAGAGCAATTTTTTAATTGGAATCTTATCCATAAAAAGATAAGAAAAGAAAATTAAGGGCGACTCACAAATCACAGAAATAGCTACCACAGTTGTTGCCATATTGACACTTAAACCGCTGTGCTCTAACATAGAAGGAATATAAGTATGCCCTGTATTTCCCACTCCAGAATAGAGCGCTACAATAACGAGGTAAAACAAATATGTTTTATTTTTAAAAATCTGTCCAATATAGGAATCATTTTTCGTTTGTTTAGTCTTTTTGCGAGGTTGATCGTGTTTCGGATCAATCCCTAGTACTCCAAAAATGCTCACACACATCATGCCGATAAACACAATGAAAATCGCTTGAGGAGAGATGAATTTATAAATCAAGCCTGCCAATTGCGAACCCATTGCATAACCAAAAGTGCCCCAGATACGGATTTTCCCATAAGTATAAGGACTTTGAGCCGCCAGCACATCCATAACAGGGTTGACACCATTTACCAACATTAAAACAACACTATACCAAATCGTCAGCAGTAAAAGATTATTGGCTTGCATAAAAAAGATTGCCCCCAAAATAATCAGAAGGAAACTATAAATGGTTACTCTTTTAATGCCAATCATATCATTTAAAACACCCATAATAGGCTGCACAATCATAGAAGAAAAGAACGAAGCAGAAACAACAAATGAAACTTGACTAGCTGAGTACCCCTTATCCAACATATAAACAGAAATTAAAGTTGAAAACAATGAGTACGATAAAAAATAAAAATTATACATTAAAAAATAAGCGAAATAGCTATTCTGAAATTTCCTAAACATGATTTTCCTTCTCCCTAAAAAGGTGACAAAGCCCGATTGGATAAATCAATCGAGCTTTCTATTCTGCAATGAGTGATTAACGTTTCTGACGACGAGATAGTTGTGTATCGTTAGTTGTACGCTGTTTTCTTCTTTGCTTACGTTTTGTTGCTTCAAAAACGACAATGAGCAAAAGAATGAGCAACGGAACTGCGACCAGAATGTGATAATCTAAAAAGAATCGCTTCAAACTTTTTCCACTAGACTTTGCTGTTGCAGTTTTTACAGTTGACTTAGCTGTACTGTTCTTAGTTGTTCTTCCTTTTTCTGTAACATGTTCTCCGTTTGAAATGAGCGAAGAAAGTTGTTCCAAACCATTCTCGTTTTTCAATACTCCATTTTCCACAACCGTTTTTGCTGCAGTTCCTTTTTTCACTGTGGCATAGAAATCTTTTGATAATTTATAGGTTTTTCCATTGATTTTTCGCTCACCAGCATTAAAAACTTTTTTATATTCATAATCAGCATAGGCTTTTTCGATCAAAGCATTCCCAAATGGGTGACGATAATATTCTCCATCTTGATCAGCCCAATTTCCAACTCCCATGACAACACTAATCAAACGCTGATTACCTCGTTTAATCGTTGCGATGTAATTAAAGGCTCCTCGTGGACTTGACCCTGTCTTTAAACCTTCGACGCCTTCAATGCCATATTTGGCACCGGGAAGTGAGTAATTATAGGTTTCAAAGGTTTCTTCATACGGCGTTCCCTTTTTCACCGTTACGACTGGTTTATTGGTGTAATTTAAAATATTTGGATAATTCTTGACGAAATGGTATCCTAAAATGGCTAAATCGCGCGCTGTTGTCTGATTAGCTGCGTTGTTATCATACCGTTGTGGAGTATACAAGCCTTTGAAAGAAACAGCTGCAGCTCCGCTAGCATTGAACCATTTTGTATTGGTCATACCCAATTCTTTTGCCTTGGCATTCATCATATCCAAAAATGTATCTGGATCATTGTTAGATAAATAATTGGCTAACATGACAGTTGTCGCATTTGAAGATGGAACAGCTGTCATCGTAATCAATTCAGAAACAGTATAATCTACTCCTGCCACAATTTTATTGTTGGAAATTTCGTAAATTTTGGCAATTGCTTCATCACGTGGTGTTGCTTTGATAACTGTATTTTCGCTCAACTTTCCTTGCTGAATTGCTTCAAAAACTAAATACAAGGTCATCAATTTGCTCATACTGGCAGGATCACGAACTTCATCAATATTGTCTTGCCAAAGAATGTTTCCCGTATTAGCATCTACAATCAAGGACGATTTAGGTCGATTGATTGGATTGATCTTCTCGTTTGGATACATTTTTTGTGCCATATCAACCAACTCATCTGCGCGAGCAGCAGTTACTCCCACATACAACACAAAAAGACAAATAATAGCTAACAGCTTTTTCACTAGAATCCTCCTAAGTTTTCACTTATCTTCTAGTATAACACACTTTATTCATAAGATAACGAACTTTTTCCAAAATGTCAAAAAACCTACCTAAAAATTAGATAGGAAATAGATGCTTATTTTTTCAAAATGCTTAAAGCTTCTTTATCTGCGATAATGACAACATCTTCATGTTTTTGAAGGACGCTTCCTGGTAGTTCTTCTGTAATCGGTCCTTCCACGGTTCCTGCAATCGCTTTTGCTTTTGAAGCACCATAAGCAAATAAAATAATGGACTTTGCATTGAGAATATTTTGAATGCCCATTGAGTAAGCTTGAGTTGGCACATCTTCTATCTTGTCAAAGAAACGAGCATTGGCTTCAATGGTTGATTGCTCCAAATCCACTACATGAACCGTGCTATCAAAGCTCGTCCCTGGTTCATTAAACCCAATGTGACCATTTGTGCCAATTCCTAAAATTTGCAAATCAACAGGATTCTCTGCCAGAACGTGATTGTAGCGTTTGATTTCTGCTTCCGCATTTTCTGCAACACCATTTGGCAAGAAGCTTTCCTTAAATGGTTTTTTATCAAACAAATGCTCCTGCATGAAATAGCGATATGACTGAGGATTTTCTACACTTAGCCCGATGTACTCGTCCAAATTCACACTTGTTAAATCTGTCAAGTCAAGATTACTTTCAACAATTTGCTCGTAAAAACTTAAAGGACTGCTCCCCGTCGCTAAACCTAACGTTTTAGCTCCTGTCGCTAATTTTTCTTTTAATAATTCAAAAGCTACTCTACCACCGTCTACTTGATTTTCCACTTGAATAATTCTCATCGCTAAACTCCTTTTCCTTATTTAATTACATTATATGGTATAGACCAATTTTTGTCAAGAGAATTTATTCCTTTTTAAAGAATACGAGCTTGTTTGCAAGAAAAATCGTGTTATAATAGAAGAATGTTAGTCTATTTATTCTGTTTATTTTTGTTAGGAGTTGCTTTTGTCATAACTGCACTCCTTCTCAAAACCAAGCGAATGTGGCATTATACCTTACTGATTTTAGGTATTTTACTCATGTGCCTGCCACTTGTTGCTTCTTGTTATTCATTATGGATTTTATTTACAGCTTAAGGAGAATGTATGAATACTGCTGACTTTGACTTTCATTTACCAGAAGAGTTAATCGCACAAACACCTTTAAAAAAGCGAGATGCTTCTCGCCTTTTAGTAGTCAATCACGAAACTGGTCAAATGGAAGATACTCACTTTGATGCCATTATCGACCAATTAAATCCCGGAGACGCTTTGGTTATGAATGATACGCGCGTCTTGCCAGCACGCCTTCATGGTGAAAAACCTGAAACAGGCGGACATGTTGAATTACTACTGTTGAAAAACATCGCAGGGGATGATTGGGAAGTGCTAGCGAAGCCAGCCAAGCGCTTAAAAGTCGGAGCAGCTATATCTTTTGGCGACGGACGCTTAACAGCAACTGTTTTAGAAGAATTAGAACACGGCGGACGAATTGTACGTTTCCATTACCAAGGCATTTTCTTGGAAGTGCTTGAAAGTCTGGGCGAAATGCCATTACCGCCTTATATTCATGAAAAGCTAAAAGACCGTGAGCGCTATCAGACTGTTTATGCTAAAGAAAATGGCTCAGCTGCTGCTCCTACTGCCGGGCTTCATTTTACCAAAGAGCTGCTGGCTCAGATTGAAGCCAAAGGTGTGAAATTAGTCTATCTGACGCTTCATGTTGGGCTAGGAACCTTTCGTCCTGTCTCTGTAGATAATGTAGACGAACACGAGATGCACTCAGAATTCTATACATTGTCTGAAGAGGCAGCTAACACGCTTCGACAAGTCAAAGCTAGCGGAAAACGTGTCATAGCTGTTGGAACAACTTCTATCCGTACGCTGGAGACAATTGGCTCAAAATTTAATGGGGAAATCAAAGCTGACTCCGGCTGGACCAATATCTTTATCAAACCTGGCTACGATTGGAAAATAGTAGATGCCTTTTCTACCAATTTCCATCTTCCCAAGTCAACTCTCGTCATGCTCGTTTCAGCCTTTGCAGGTCGAGAATTAGTACTCTCTGCTTATCAGCATGCCATTGATGAAAAATATCGCTTTTTCAGTTTTGGCGATGCCATGTTTATAAAATAATAGGTGAAATATGAATAAAATTGAAAGTCGTCATCGACTCATTCGCTCGCTTGTCCTAGAGAAAAAAATTCACACACAACAAGAATTACAAGATTTGCTTTCAGCAAATGGCGTTACAGTGACGCAATCCACACTTTCTCGAGACATTAAAGCTTTGAACTTAGTAAAAGTACACGAAGCAGATATTTCTTATTATATTATCAATAGCATGGCACCTTCACGCTGGGAAAAACGGCTGCGTCTCTATATGGAAGATGCCTTGATTATGTTGCGTCCTGTTCAACATCAAGTTGTCATGAAAACTCTTCCTGGATTGGCACAATCATTCGGCTCTATCTTAGATGCTCTAGAATTTTCCGAAATTGTCGCAACGGTCTGCGGTGATGATGTCTGCTTGATTATCTGCGAGGACAATCAAAAAGCACAAGACTGTTTTAACAAATTAAAACAATTTGCACCCCCGTTCTTCTTTAGTAAAGATTAAAAAGCTATGGCTGGATTTTTATCCAGTCGTAGCTTTATTTTAGTTAGTAATACCGTATTGTCTTAATAATTAACTACTAGCCAGGTGAAAAATGAATTCTTGTACAATTTACAAGTTCATTCTCACTTCTACTTTCTTCTAACTATTCTACAGCTAAGCGATAAATCGTTTTAGCATAGATATCCATTGCTTTATACAAATCCTCAATCACAGTTCGTTCATTAGCTTGATGTTCTGTTTGCAAAGCACCAGGGAAAAGTGCACCAAAGGCCACGCAATTTGGCATGGTGCGAGCAAATGTAGCACCACCAGAGGATACAGCAGGACTGTCATCATTGGTTTTTTCTTTATAGACAGCCATTAACGTGCTGACCAATTCACTATCAAGCGGCACATATAATGGTGCAAGATAGTCAAACTCTTCATAACGCAATTGATATTTTTCAGCAATTTGGCTTAATTCTTGTACTAATTTATTTTTGTCTGCAAGAACTGGAATCCGCATGTCAATCCGAATTTCAGACTTGTCTGGATTTATGGTTAATCCAGAGATATTGAAGGACAAGGTTCCTGAAGGCTCATCTGAAATTTCACCAAACAAGCGGCTGCCTGTGGCATCTTCCCCAACTACTTCAGCGATAAATTGAATGGCAGAGTGTTGAACAAGCGGATTTAGTCCTGTAGTCAAACGTACAATGGCGTTCACTCCTTCAGCCGCATCTTTTGAATGCTTAGGAACACCGATGACAGTGACTGTATCGCCTGACCGTTCATATTCAAATGTAGCTTTTTTTAACTCTGCTTCTAACGAATCTGCTAAATTTCCCGTATAGCTTGCTTTTGCAGGTACAACATTAAAGGCTTCTCCTGCCTCGATAGCAAGCGCTTGTGAACCAGGACCATGCAATTTAATTTGCAGCAATCCTTTTTCGGCATAGGTTAATGGAAAAGATGAGTCAGGCGCAAAACCAAGTGTTGCTGTTTCTTCTAGCTCATTGTAACGAGCCATACAGCGCCACAGCGTTTCTTCGTCTGTACCATAGATAAAACGAATCCGTTTGTTAAATGTCACACCCGCATCCATCAGTGCTTTAACAGCATAAAGTGCAGCTAGGGACGGACCTTTATCGTCCTGAACCCCACGCCCATGTATCCAACCATCTTTTATCGTCGCTTCAAATGGAGGAGTTTCCCAATCAGACAAATCTCCCGCAGGAACAACGTCTAAATGGCAGAGAACGGCCAGGAGTTCTTCTCCCTGACCGATTTCTGCATATCCATAATAGCCTTGAGGATCAATGTAAGTTTTAAAACCTAAACTCCTAGTGATCTCTAGCATTTTTTCTAAGACGTTTTGAATAGATTGTCCGAAAGGTGTTCCGTTTTCTCCTTCATTAAGAACTGATGGGTAGGAAACGATTGTTTTCAGCGATTCTAAATAATCAGACTTAATTTCTTCAGTTAAAAATTGTTTCATAAAGAACACCTCGTTATTTTCCTATTATAAGAACGTTCCTAAAATAAGAAGTAGAATACTTACTACAAAGATTCCTGCAACCAATTTTGCAACGAATTTCCACCAAGTACCCAAATCAATACGTCCAAGAGCAAGTGCCCCCATAACGATACCAGATGTTGGAGTAACAAGGTTCAAAAGACCAGAAGCAGATTGGTAAGCGGTGATAATCAAACTTGCTGGAACGTTGACGAATTTTCCAAGAGGTGCCATGATACCCATTGTTGCACTGGCAAGACCAGATGTTGATGGGATAAGGAATGACATTGGCAGATAGAAAATGTAAGTCAATACGATAAATACTTGAGATGATAGACCTTTCAGTCCTACTTCACCCCAGTGAAGGATTGTAGCTGTAATCATACCGTCGTTCATGATAACTTGAATACCACGAGCAACAGCTACGATAAGCGCAACACTTAGAAGATCAGCCGCACCATTGATAAAGACAGTGATAAAGCGGCTTTCTTTCATGCGGTAAACAAAACCAATGATGATACCCATTACCATAAAGAGCATTGCCCCTTCTGGGAAGTACCAAGTACCCAAAGCAGATGTTGAACTACCAACAATCTTACCAATGAACGGAAGTCCAACCAACCATTTATTGAAACTTTCAAAAATAGTTACCTTCAAGTCTGTCCATGGAATGAAACTCATAATCATGAGAACAAAGGTCAAGACAAAGAGTACCAACACTTGTTTTTGTTTCTTGCTAAGAGTGGATTCTACATTAGCAACTGCATCTACATTAAAGTGCTTCAAATCTTCTTCACGATGACTGTAAACCAAAGATTTTGTAGGATCTTTTTGAATCTTATCTGCATAACGATATACGAAATAAGTACCTAAAGCTGTCATCACAACAAAGAAGATTAACCGAAGAACGATACCGTCACCAGTACCTACACCTGCTGTCGCAGAAGCTATACCTGTAGCAAATGGATTCAGAGTAGAAGCCAAACATCCAATTTGAGAACCAAGAAGGATAATAGCTACCGCGGTCAAACTATCAAATCCTACTGCCATCATAACTGGCACAAGAAGTGGATAGAAAGCCATGGTTTCTTCACCCATACCATAAGTGGATCCGCCAAGAGCAAACAGAGGCATCAAGACTAAAATCAACATCTTTTCGCGGCCTTTGTACTTCTTCACGATAGAAGCAATCCCTACATCAAGGGCACCTGTTTCATTGACAACACCAAGGAAACCACCAACCATCAGAATAAAGAAGGCAACATCAATTGCTGCTGAAGTTGGTTCTTTCCCAAGCATAGCACGAATTGGAGCCATTAAGACATCCCAAATCCCTTGCGGATTTTGAGCAACAGTCTTATAGGTTCCTGTAATTAGATTACCAGACTTATCAGCATCATATTGACCAGCTGGAATAATCCAGGTCAATACTGCCATAATGGCAATGATAATCATCAAAACGGTATAAGATGACGGCATCTTAAACCCTTTTTTTGCTTTTTCACTCATTTGTTTTCCTCCTAAATGTAACAAATTGTAAAAATTTAACCGAATCCCATTTTCAGAAAGCGCTTCCTTTGACTATATTTTAACATATTCATCTGGAAAAAACTAGTAATTTCCAAAAAAATTATCATTTTACAACAGTAAAATAGATCAAAAGAAAGCAAATCTAAAAATAGGAAACACTAACATTGTTTTAAAAAGTTTTATTACAGTCTTAAACTTATAAATGATAACACTCTGTTATCCCTTTTCAATAATCGTTCCGCTTTCAGACTCAATTAAAGCACCTAAGTTTTCAAGAGAAGTAATGACAGCTTCGCCTTCTGGTCGATCATTTACAAAGGCAATAGCTGCTTGCACTTTAGGCAACATACTTCCTGGTGCAAACTGTTCTTGCTTGATGTATTCTTCAAGCTGAGCTACATTAACACGCTCTAACTTGGTTTGGTCTGGTTTATTATAGTTGACATAGACATAATCCACACCTGTCAAGACAATGAAAAGATCTGCTTCGACCAATTCAGCCAGACATTGTGAAGCAAAGTCTTTGTCAATTACTGCTTCTACGCCGGCAAGATGACCGTTGTCTTCCTTGATAACAGGAATGCCGCCACCACCAGCAGCCACAACGACATGTCCTGCATTGATGAGTGTACGAATGGTTTCAATTTCTTTGATTCCAACTGGTTTTGGTGAAGCAACCACTTTTCTCCAGCCACGTCCAGCATCTTCTTTGAAAGTAGCTCCACTCTTTTCAGCTTCTGCTTTTGCTTCTTCTTCTGTGTAGAATGGTCCGATTGGTTTGCTCAAATTTGTGAAAGCTGGGTCGTTTTTGTCAACCACGACTTGTGTCACAACAGAAGCCACTTCTTTTTCAATACCTTCTTCACGTAAAGCATTTTGAAGAGCATTTTGCAACCAGTAGCCGATACTTCCTTCTGTCATTGCAACGAGCGAATCAAGCGGAAACGCTGGGTTTTTTTCAGAATCTGCCGCTAAATGTTGCAATAAAAGATTTCCAACTTGCGGTCCATTTCCATGAGTGATAATCAAGTCGTCACCATTTTTAATCAATTTTACAAGATGACTTGCTGTTTCTGCTAATGCTTCTTGTTGTGCTTTTGCTGACGGATCAGATGAAAGGATGGCATTCCCTCCCAAAGCCACAACGATTTTCCGATTTGCCATAAATAATGAGCCTCCTTAGAGTTATTCTTGTATTATGTTTCTATTTTAGTATTTAGTAATAACAATAGAAACGAGCACTATTAAAAATGAGGACTGGACTAAAGCTATTAGTCGCAGCCCTCATAGCTGTTGGTAAACGGTTTTGGTTTTAAATTATACTTTTGGAATATAAAGATTACCAAGGGTTGCTGCCATAACTGCTTTAATAGTATGCATACGGTTTTCAGCTTGGTCAAATTGGCGAGCGTATTTGCTGCGGAATACTTCGTCAGTTACTTCCATTTCTTCAACGCCGAATTTTTCAGCAACATCTTTACCATAGACAGTATTTGTATCATGGAAAGCTGGTAAGCAGTGCAAGAAGATCAAATCTTCATTGTCAGCTTTCTTAACCAAGTCCATATTTACTTGGTAAGGTTTCAAAAGGGCTACACGTTCTGCAAATTTGTCTTCTTCACCCATAGATACCCAAACGTCTGTGTAAAGGACATCTGCACCTTTAACAGCTTCATCTGCATTGTCAGTAATTAAGACATGTGCGCCACTTTCTTTCGCATATCCTTCTGCCAATTTCACGATATCTTCAGCTGGGAAGAGTTCTTTTGGAGAGAAGATGTGCACATTCACACCGAGGATAGCACCTGTTACAAGAAGGCTGTTTGCAACGTTATTGCGTCCGTCACCACAGTAGACAAGAGTCAAGCCTTCCAAACGACCAAAGTTTTCTTGAACTGTCAAATAGTCAGCTAACATTTGAGTTGGATGCCATTCGTCTGTCAAACCATTCCATACAGGGACACCTGAGAATTCTGCTAATTCTTCTACCATGCGTTGGCTGAATCCGCGGAATTCAATTCCATCAAACATACGTCCCAATACTTTAGCAGTATCTTCAGTAGATTCTTTCTTGCCCAGTTGGATATCGTTAGCTCCTAAGTATTCTGGATGAGCACCAAGGTCAATCGCTGCTGTTGTGAAAGCTGCACGAGTACGAGTTGAAGTTTTTTCAAACAAGAGAGCAATATTTTTACCTGCTAAGTAATGATGTTCAATATTGCGCTTTTTCAAATCTTTCAAATGAGCTGCTAAACCAATAAGGTATTCTAATTCTGCACGTGTAAAATCTTTTTCTGCCAAGAAGCTGCGTCCTTGGAACACTGAGTTTGTCATTCTAATTATTCCTCTTTCTAATCTTAAAGTTCTTCACGTTCAAATGGCATTGACATACAACGAGGTCCACCACGACCGCGAACCAATTCACTTCCGCGAATCTTAATCAAACGAAGTCCATATTCTTCAAGAATCTTGTTGGTAACAACGTTACGGTCATATACCACTACCACACCTGGAGCGATTGTAAGAGTGTTTGAACCGTCGTTCCATTGTTCACGAGCAGCTGCAACAGCATTTCCGCCACCGCAACGAATCAAATGAACTTTGTCAATACCAAGATTCTTAGCTAACAATTCAGCCAAATCGCCTTTTTCTTCTGCAATATGAAGTTTTTCATTTTCATAAGTAACAGAGTAAACGCGAAGATCGCCTTCAATTTCTGGGTGAATCGTGAACTTGTCATAGTCAACCATTGTGAAGACTGTATCTAAGTGCATGAATTTACGATTATTAGCAAATTCAAATGCAATCACTTTCTTAAAGCCAACATTCTTCTTAAAGATATTGACCAAAAGTTTTTCAATAGATGCTGCGTCTGTACGTTGTGAAATACCTACTGCAAGGACATCTTTAGAAAGAACGAGTTCATCTCCACCTTCGATACGAGTTGTTTCTTCACGGTTATAAACCAATTCAACATTGCCACCATATACTGGATGGTATTTGAAAATATATTTACCATAAAGTGTTTCACGATTACGTGTATCTGAGTACATATGGTTCAATGACACAGCATTACCAATTGTAGCAAATGGGTCACGTGTGAAGTACAAGTTTGGCATTGGGTCAATAGCAAATGGATAGTCGGATTCTACCAAGTCTGTCAAGCCTTTAGCTTCTTCAGGAATTTCTGGCAATTCTGCTTTTTGGAAACCTGCCATTGTCTTTTCAACCAATTCAAGGTTGTCTTCTATACCATGAAGAATGTCGCGAATGGCAACTTTGGTTTGTGCCCCACGGATATTTGCTTCATCAAGATATTCTTCAATAAATTCGTTACGAATTTCTGGAGAAGTCAATGATTCAGCGGCCAACTTTTCAAGGTAAAGAACTTCAATACCTTCTTTACGAAGAGCGTCTGCAAAAGCATCATGTTCTTTTTGAGCGTCTTCCAAAAATGGAATATCGTCAAAAAGCAGACGTTCCAAGTGATCCGGCATCAAGTTTTCCAACTCTTTACCAGGACGATGTAGCATAACTTTTTTCAGTTTTCCTATTTCTGAGAAAACATGAATAGGATGTGTAGACATCTTATGTCCTCCTCTTTTTCTTTGTGACTTAAGTTTCCTTAAGTTCTATTTACATGTTATATTGTAATATCTTTTGTTTGCGCTTTCACAATCAATTGTACATTCAAAATGCCAAATCCTTTGCTTTTTTTAAAAGAAATTCTAATATTATTTCAAAATAAAACGCTTTCTATAAATATTTTATGCATTTTATTGGTTTTATGAATAATTATTTTTTAGAAATTAATCAAATTCTTAAGCTCATATTTGTCTAAATGAAAAAGAGGGCAAGAAATTGCGTTTTCTACTACAATTCGCCCTCTTTTGCATTACATATCTTCAAAATATTTTAAAAAGTATTCTTTATTCAAAAAGATAAGTTTCTTACGATGATATTGAATAATGTTTTCTTCTGTTAATTTTTTCAACACTTGATTAACTGTTTCACGAGTAGTTGCACCTAGTTTAGCTAGTTCTTTCATACTAAGTGCAAAAGGAATATCATCTCTATCTTGGCAAAAATCAATACACAAGATAGAAATCGCTTGGATAACTCGCTCTGTCGCACTCGCTAAAACAGAATTTCGCAAGCGTAATTCATGGAAACGCAAAATATTCGATAACTTATGTGTAATGAATAACGTTTGCTTTATAGTTTGCTTAGAATAATATTCATACAAGTCAACAGGAATCGAAAAGTATTCTAAATCTGTCACAGAAATCCCAGAATAATGATAATCTTTATCTTCAAACATACCACCATAAGGAAACATGGTATTTTCTTTCACATAATCAATGTAATTAAATGAATCTGTCTGGTCGTACTGTTCAATCCGAACATAGCCTTTATAAATCAAAAAAAGTCGCTCTCGTTTGTCTCCAGAAAAGAAAATAATTTGTCCTTTTGGTACTTTACGAAATTGAATCTCAACCGCTATTTTATCAAAATATTCAACTGGTAAATTTTCAAAAGCAGGATGTTCCCTAATGTAACGATAATGCTCTTTGTTAATCATGATATCCTTGTGATCCTTTTTTTACATTCTGCTCTTATTATAACACAAAAGGGCTTCAATCTTAAAGAGAGCCCTTACATTTTTCTGAAATTTGTTCTTTTTACAACGTGTCCTTTGCCACATAAATATATGTATCTTAATTCATATTCACTCGATGCCATTCATTGATGACATAGGCCAATTGCCCAACTTGCGTAATACCAACACCGCTGATTTCATCACTCTCTGAAGTCGTTCCTCCCAGTCCTGCTGTATAAAGGGCAATCAAATAAGGCTTTCCCTCACACACAACTGCGTCTACATTTAATGCCTCTGCAACATAACCTGGCTTTTGGTAGATTGGAATGTCTCTTACATATCGTTTATAGTATTCATTTGGAAAAGACTCACCGATATAATACAAAATATCTTTATATTTTTCCTGATGTTTCCAAAGATAATCCAACACCTGAATATAATAATCCGTCGTTGTTTGATTCTGTTGGTTGATTGTCTTAATATCGCCCTTTCCTTTTCCATAGCGCTGATACATCGTATAGGCTTTATCCAAGCCACCTAAGCGTTCCGCTAAAGCATAAGCAGGTGTATTTTCAGAATAGAGAAGAGAGTATTCCTGCATCTCAGGAATGTTCATTGTCCCATTAAATGCCGCTACGTAATTATTGTGTTCACCGATATATTCATAGCGAGTATGTGTAATATCAAACCGCTCGGTCAGTGATAAATTTCCCTTTTCTACCTCATCAACGACCAACATATTTAATGGCAATTTGTAAGTTGAGCCTGCTGTCATCGGCTGCGTCTCATTCATAGCATAGGTTTGCCCACTCGTTAAATCCTTATAAGAAAATGCAACTTGTGAATGTTCAATACCCATTTCATCAAGATAAGCCTGTACAACTTGAACCAAATTTAGATTGGCATAATCATAATACAAACCATAGGCACCCATTACCGGCAAATCAGCTTCCATGACCTTCTGCTTTTCTTCCATACTTTTTATTGGAACACGAGTGGCTGGTTTTGACTCTTTTGACGGACTTTTTTTCTTTTCTTGACTAACTGTGTAACTTTTAGCTACCTTCGTATGATGTGGCTTTCTAGCTTGCCCAAAGTGCACAGCACTTAACACCAACACACCACACATCATAAAGCAACCAAGCAAACAAAGAATTATTGTCTTTTTACTCACGCACTTCTCCTAACTTATATACCTCATTATATAGGAAGAATGAAAAAATGACAAGATATGATAAACAGAATCATCAATTATTTTCAACTTCCTTTATTGTATATATACAGTATAAAGTAACAATTCTAGTTCATTTAAAATAAGCCTGAATGGTAGCTCTGATCCCTTGAATGGTAAAACTATCTCAGCTAGTCTGCTAAAAAGTGATAAAAAATCAATTTATTTTAAAATTTTCTTGAACATGATACTCTTTTTCAAATGTTTTTTGAGAGACGACTCGGTGATTGGTTACATCCAAATAATCATCAATATACCCTAGCACATACATGCCATAACCAGCAAATCCACCGCCTACTGTTCCAAGTGCGCCAATTTTTAAATTTTCTAGCGTAGAAGGATTTAGTCCTGCCATTAAAATCCGAAGATGATCATCCAACCAATATAAATAATTTTAGCAAAAGCTTCTTTCACCCAATCAGGCTGTTCAGTTTCTTTGCCAATTTTCCAAACATCAGCTACTTGATTTTTATATATTGCTTTCATGGTATTCTCCACTTTTTGATTTATTCTTACCTTAATAAAAGTCTTCCATTTTTATAGGATAAATTGAGGTAAAAAATATAAGCAAACAATCATCACTACAACCGACAACATAACAGCCGACAGCAATGTGAGCCTCTCATTAAACTTCAATATTTTTATGCAGATAAATGTATAGACTGAACTCATCACATAAGTCGCAACAATAGCATAAAGCTGCTTTAAATCGTGTGACCAATAGTCTAAAAGCAAGGTTCCTATTAAGCCACCTAAAATCCATAGTTGTAGTTTCTTTAAATAAGTCATATATTCCTACTTTCTAATCATCTCATCTTTTACGTTTCCAGTACATCATTTCACAGACGTAATTAATCATATCACTAAGAGATTGCTATTTATTGTTACAAATCAAACTGTCTATATGAAGCAATGAAAAAGTTATTATTCGTGTTCTAATACATTTTTATATAGGTTTGTATTAGCTAGGTTAAAATATATACCGTATATTTAATAGATTTCTTAACCTCTTCAGTTGATTAGATTGAGCTTCTGGCAAACGAATATTCTTCTCAATCAGCTTTTGAGAAAGAGCAAGATTCATACGACTTAATATAAATGGAGTTGCTATTTCCTGCTTTTTCAACTCTTCACGATAAGATAACAAGACTTTCTTCAAATCGGGATTCGTCAAATTTGAAAGCAGATCGTCAACAATAGTGATTGCTTCATCTCGTCTCTCTTTGCCACCTGAAAACCAGTTTATCTCTACCATCAGATTTTCCTCTTTCAATTTATAAAATTGACTTTTAAAATTGTTCAATTGAAATTATCTTGAACATAATTTAAATATAACCATTTTCTTGGTTTTGTAAACATTAAATTCTTAAACAGTAGCTTTGACATCTTGAATGGTATTTTTTAATCATTTAAGACATCAGAACGACCATTTAAGATTAAAATGCTCTTTTTCTTGCGCTTTTTGAGAAAATAACATTACAAAACGAAAGGAAAACATTATAGTGAATTTAAAAAAATCGTTTGTGCCGCAAATAGATGCTAGAGATTGTGGTATTGCTGCTCTGGCTTCCATTGCTAGATACTATGGTTCAAATTATTCTTTAGCACACTTGAGAGAGCTCGCAAAGACAGACAAAGAAGGGACAACTGCACTTGGAATTGTCAAAGCAGCAAAAGAAATGGGCTTTGAAACCCGACCAATCCAAGCAGATATGACATTGTTTGAAACAGAAGAGCTTCCCTATCCTTTCATCGTACATATCAACAAAAATGGCAATCTTCAGCACTATTATGTCGTTTATAAAAACGAGAAAAAGCACTTGCTTATCGGTGATCCTGATCCAACTGTCAAAATAACTAAGATTAGCAAAAAACAATTTGCAAAAGATTGGACTGGTGTTGCTATCTTTCTCGCACCGAAACCTAGCTATAAACCTCATAAGGATAAGAAGAACGGGCTTGCTAGCTTTTTACCACTCATCTTTAAACAGCGTTCTTTGATTTTTTATATTGTCTTAGCTAGTTTGCTCGTGACCCTCATCAACATTGTGGGCTCCTATTATCTGCAAGGTGTTTTGGACGAATACATCCCAAATCAGATGAAATCAACTCTTGGGATTATTTCAATTGGGCTTATCATTGCCTACATCTTACAGCAAATGATGAGTTTTTCAAGAGACTACCTGCTAACAGTTCTCAGTCAACGATTAACAATTGATGTGATTTTGTCTTATATTCGGCATATTTTTGAATTACCAATGTCCTTTTTTGCGACGAGACGCACTGGGGAGATTATTTCTCGTTTTACAGATGCCAACTCCATTATTGATGCTCTAGCTTCAACTATCCTGTCTCTCTTTCTTGATTTGTCCATTGTGATGATTGTCGGCAGTATTCTTTTACTGCAAAATGCCAATCTCTTTTTACTCACCTTGCTTGCAATTCCTATCTACGCTCTCATTATTTTTGCTTTTATGAAGCCTTTTGAAAAAATGAATAACGATGTTATGCAAAGCAATGCTATGGTAAATTCTGCCATTATCGAAGATATCAACGGAATTGAAACCATTAAATCTTTAACCAGCGAAGAAAGCCGTTACCAAAAGATTGATAGCGAGTTTGTTGATTATCTGGATAAGACTTTCAAATTAAGTAAATATTCTATTATGCAGACAGCACTCAAACAAGGAGCACAATTTATTTTGAATGTGGTCATTCTCTGGGTTGGAGCTTCTTTAGTCATGTCTCAAAAGATTTCAATTGGTCAGCTGATTACTTTCAATGCTCTCCTTTCATACTTTACTAGTCCGCTTGAAAGTATCATCAATCTTCAAACCAAACTGCAATCAGCTAAAGTTGCCAATCATCGACTGAATGAAGTTTATCTGGTAGAATCCGAATTCAAAACCAAGCAAGTCCTTACGGAGAAAAAATTCTTAGCTGGAGACATTACTTTCCATAACGTCTCCTATAAATACGGCTTTGGACGAGATACTTTATCAGATATTAGTTTGACTATCAAGAAGGGAGATAAAATTAGTCTTGTCGGCGTCAGCGGTTCGGGAAAAACAACACTTGCTAAGATGATTGTTCATTTTTATGAGCCTTATCAAGGGCAAATTCGCCTCAATGGAAATGAACTCAAGACGATTGACAGGAAAGTTCTTCGGCAATATATCAACTACCTGCCTCAGCAAGCTTACATCTTTAGCGGTTCCATTCTAGAAAACCTCACATTAGGAGCCAATCAAGCAGTTTCTCAATCAGACATTCTTCGTGCTTGTGAAATTGCAGAAATCCGCTCAGACATTGAACAAATGCCTCTGGGATACCAGACAGAATTGTCTGACGGAGCTGGATTATCTGGTGGACAAAAGCAACGAATTGCACTTGCACGCGCTCTGCTGACGAAATCTCCTATTCTCATTTTAGATGAAGCAACGAGTGGATTAGATGTTTTAACAGAGAAAAAGGTCATTGATAATCTCATGAAATTACCCGACAAAACCATTATTTTTGTTGCTCATCGTCTCAGCATTTCAAAGCGTACAAATCAGATTATTGTCCTCGACCAAGGAAAAGTGATTGAAACTGGTTCTCATACTGAATTGATAGGAAGAAAAGGTTTTTATTATCATCTATTTAATAAATAAGGAGTAAATTATGAATCCCAATCTGTTTAAAAGTGCAGAATTTTATCATCGAAGATACCATAACTTTGCGACCGTTCTCATTCTGCCTTTGGCATTCTTCGTTCTATTTCTTGTCCTCTTTTCCTTTGTCGGGCAAAAAGAAGTGACTGTCAAATCCATTGGCGAAATCACACCAACGAAAGTCATTGCCATGATTCAGTCAACCAGTGACAATACGGTTCTGACCAATCATTTAGCTGAAAATAAGACCGTCACCAAAGGAGAGTTGTTGGTTCAATATGCAAAAAATATGGAAGCTTCCCAACAAACAGCCATTGAAACGCAACTTGCCACTTACCAGCGCCAAAAAGCAGAATTAGAAACATTAAAGAACAGTTTACAGCAGGGAACAAATCTTTTTACAAACAAAGATGAGTTTGGCTATGCCAACACATTTAACAATTTTATCAAACAATCAGAAGATTTAACTATCGGCATTTCAAAAAATAATTCCGAAGTTAGTAAACAAGCTTCTTTAACCAACCATACGATTGCTGCTATTGATGATCAAATGAACGAATTAACAAAACAAATGAATGATTATCATGAACTGTATCATGCCATTTCTAGCAACGCTTCAAATTTGCCCCAAAATAATCCTCATCAAGCAACCTTTAACCTATATAAAAATGAATATCAAGTCAAACCTGATCCGTCAACTACAAATCAATACCTATCTCAGATTAATACGAATATATCCAACCTCAAATCTTCCCTAGCCAATCTAAACATTCAAAAAGCTGGTACTGGAACTGCAACAACCTATGATAATAGCCTTTCGACTAAAATTGAGGTGCTTCGCACACAATTTATCCAAACAGCAGACCAACAGTTAACAAGCCTTACGACCCAAATTACCGATTTGCAAAATCAATTGAACCAAGCAAATGCTCAACTTCAAAATAATCAACTGACTGCTCCCGAAACAGGGATTCTTCATATCAGCAGTGCGCTCAAAGGGAAGTCTTTACTCCCCAAAGGAACGGAAATTGCTCAGATCTATCCAGATATCACGAAAACAAAAGAAGTTCTTATCACCTATTACGTGCCTTCAGCCTATATGACCAATTTAAAAAAGGGACAAACTTCCCGACTTATCTTAGAAAAAATTGGAAATCAGACAATCACTATTATCGGTAAAATTAATAGCATTGACACTTCTGCTACTGAAACAAAACAGGGAAACCTGTTTAAAATCACTGCAAAAGCTTCCGTATCTAAAAAAGATAGCCAGATCTTGAAGTACGGTTTGCAAGGACGAGTAACGAGTGTCATTGCGAAAAAATCATTCTTTCATTACTACAAAGATAAACTGCTCAATAATGTCGAATGACTGTTTAAGGATTTTACTCATCAGAAGATTGTCTTATATGATAAGACATTTTACAAAGAGGAAAAATTATTATTGTCGGAGAAAATATTGATTATGAGCTATTATTTAAAAATCATTATCTCGTTTTTGGCGTGATTGACAGAACAAACGATCATTCTCTGAATTTCCTCAAACAACAAATCTGGTTTTATTTGGAAGAAATTTATAGGTAATTTTACTATAACAGAAAAAACGAACCTTATCAGATTCGTTTTTTCTATCTCATTGCACACCTTATTTTGCTGCTACGTACAATTCATTGACCTTGTTCCAGTTGATGACTGAAAAGAAGGCTTTGATGTAATCTGGACGAACATTGCGGTATTTCACATAGTAGGCATGTTCCCAAACATCAATTCCTAAAATTGGTGTCTTTCCTTCAGAGATTGGTGTGTCTTGATTAGCAGTTGAAGTCACTTCTAATTTGCCGTCTGGATTGACCACTAGCCAAGCCCAACCTGAACCAAAGCGACTTGTCGCAGCTGTTGTAAATGCTGCTTTGAAGTCCTCAAATGAACCAAATGTTGCTTCAAGGTCTGCTGCTAATGCTGCTGACGGCTCTGTCTTTTCTGGTGTCATCAATTCCCAGAAAAGAGCATGGTTGAGATGACCACCACCGTTATTGATAACAGCTTGACGAATATCCGCTGGAATGGTTTCTACATCTGACAAAAGTTGCTCCAAATCCTCACCGATTTCAGGGTGTTTTGCCAGAGCCGCATTTACATTATTGACATAAGTATTGTGGTGTTTGTCATGATGCAAGTGCATCGTTTCTTCATCAATATACGGTTCCAAAGCGTCGTAAGCATAAGGTAAATCAGGTAAAATAATTGCCATTGGTTTGTTCCCCTTTTTCAGTTTATATGAAAATGATAACGTAGACCAACAAAATTTTCAACTTATTTGCTTATAAGTTGTGGGTAGCAATCTTTAATAAAGCCAAGTCAAAGAGGTAACCTTTCTCATAAACTCCAGACTTGATTTGGTAATCTGTTTCAATCAAGCAAGATAGAGACTTTTGTAAAATTTCCAAGGATAACGAGCGCATATCACGTAAGGCATATTTGATTTGAAAAGGATTCACCTTTCGCCCTAAATAATTGGACAAGTCTGCTACAATCTGACTTTCGTTACGTCCATTTTCAAAGAGGATTTTCACTTGCGTAAATATCCGAAACTGGCCCAACATAATCGCAATCAGCTTGATTTCGTCTTCACCTTGCAATGTCAAGTCTCGCACCAGGCTTCTTGCCGCATCTACCTTTTGCTGCAAAATCATCTGAGTCAAGTCAAAAATATTGTCCTGCAAAGTCTTTGGAATCGCTTCAGCAATGTCATCACTTGTAATGATGCCATCTTTTTTATAGTCCTTTAAAAAAGCTAGGTTTTTGCTGATTTCACTAAAATCGAAACCAGACTTAATAAGTAATTCTTCTAAAACTTGCGAACGAAGTTCTAACCCCTGTTCTTGAACTTGCTTACTAAAGTAGGTGCGTAATTCTTGTTCTTTGGGCTCACTTGCTTCAAACACTTTGCCATCCCGTTTGATCAGCTTTACAATTCGTCGTTTGCTGTCCAACTTCCCTTCTGCAAAAATGACCAATTTCGTTGTATCTGCAGGATTCTCCAAATATTGCTCAAAAGATTTTAGCTCAGCATCCGTCAAATAGCGTTTTTTAGCTGTTGTCACATCCAAAAAATGATCCAAAATGACGATCTTCTCTTCAGAAAAGAAGGGCAAACTCACTAGATCAATCTCCACATCTGGATAAACGGCTTCTTTCATATCAAAGTAAGCCATATTTAAATCTGCAGCATCATATTGAATTTGACGTAAAAATTGTGATTTCATCAATTCAAATTGCCCTGTATCATCACCAGTCAAAATTGTCAGATTAGGTAAATTTGTCACATTTACTGTTTTAATCTCTTCAATCGCTAACACAATGACCTCCTTTTATGAGGTTTCTTTTCTAACATACCTTTTATTCTATCAAAAATCTTAAAAATAAGATAGATTAGTATCTCAAACCAACTCCGTCCCAGTCACATCCTGCTTAATCTTACCAGCTTTCATGAGTCCACCAAGAGCTTTCTTAAACTGTCCCTTGGAAATACCGAAAGTAGCCTTGATGTCCTCCGGAGCTGACTTATCATTGAGGGTCATGAAGCCACCATTGGTCTCCAGATAAGTCAGAATCATCTGGGCGTCATTTTCCAGCATCTCAAAAGAGCGAGGTTTGAGCGAAAGGTTTAAAGTCCGATCCACCTCTCTAAAACCAATGACACGCGCATCCAAGACCTGACCTAAACGCGGCTCTGTGTAACGCTCGCTGGGGTGGATAAAGCCCAGCATATTATTTTCAGGCAGATAGACAAAGGTTCCAGATAACTTCAAACGATAAACAATAGCCGGCCAATTTTGATTTTGCATATTATTATAAGCTGGACGAGCTAATTTCTGGAAATCTTCTTGGTAGGCTAAAAGCCCCCAAATGCGATCTTTTTTGTCTACATCCAGACGAATATAGAGGCAGTCGCCTTTTTTAGGCCAAAGTTCTTTTATTTCTGGCAAAATGTCAAGAGACACTACAATTTGCTTATCTGGAAGTCCTGTGTCAACAAAAACACCTAAGTCCTTGCGAACATCAGTCACTGTTCCCCAGCCAAAAGTCGTCTGGGTCGCTGTTACATCAAGAGTCGTCAAGCGAAGTTTCTGCTTCATGTCGCTGTAGGCAAAGCCCTTGACCGATTCGCCCAACTGATGCTTACCCTCTTCTTTAGCTAAAGCATACGTTTGCCCGTCTTTTTGGACAAAGTAAAAACGATCATTTTCATCGGTTACAAGACCTGTTATAAATGTTGCAAGATTTGTATTCATTTTTTATCTTTCTATCGTTTGAAGTAGATATGAAACATGTCTTCCCACTTCAAAAGAAGAAGCTGGAACAAAAGTGTTCAGCTTCCTTTGTTTATATAGTTATCATTCTAAGACGCAGTAGTTTGGAGAAACTATGTTGACTTTAGTCGATTAGAGTTTCCCATACACAATTAATGGCACTTTAGTGCCTAATCAATCACTGCTGAGTGAGCTCTAACTCATTGATCAATCAACTTTTACAGCCCTACTCGACTTTACGGAGATGGGACGACAAAATCAAGTTTCTAGGAAACGACTGATTTCTGTCCCATTCTCTTTGCTTTCTATTTTTTACTACATATAGAGAAAAGCTTACACTTCAATCAATTCTTTTTCCTTGCTGGCAGTCATTTCATCAATATGCTTAACTGCTTCATCTGTCACCTTTTGAATATCTTTTTCAAGTGTTTTCAATTCATCTTCAGTAATTTCTTTTGCTTTTTCTTGCTTTTTAGCTTCATCCATGGCGTCACGGCGGATATTACGAATAGCAATTTTAGCATTTTCGCCGACTTTCTTCACTTCCTTAGCAAGATTACGGCGAGTTTCTTCTGTCAAAGCAGGAATAACCAAACGAATAACTGTACCGTCACTCGCAGGAGTAATACCAAGGTCAGAAGCATTGAGTGCATGCTCAATATCCTTGATAGAAGATTTGTCAAACGGCGTCACCAAAAGGACACGCGCTTCAGGAATCGTGATAGACGCGATTTGATTGAGTGGAGTTTCCACTCCATAATACTCAACTGAAATCCGATCCAAAAGGCTGGCGTTCGCACGACCAGCACGAATGCTGCCAAATTCACGCGCTAAACTTTGGTGTGATTGTGTCATTCTTTCTTTCGCTTTTTCTACAATTGCATTTGCCATAAATTATTCCTCTTCTTTTTCTACATTATTTGAAACGGTTGTTCCGATTTGCTCACCAAAGACAACGCGTTTGATATTACCAGGTTCGTTCATATTAAAGACAACAAGGTCAATGTCATTATCCATTGAAAGAGTTGAAGCTGTTGAATCCATGATACGAAGACCTTTGTTAATCACGTCACGGTGAGTTAATTCATCAAATTTCACCGCAGTCTTATCTTTCTTAGGATCAGCGTTATAAACGCCGTCTACACCATTTTTTGCCATAAGAATTGCATCAGCTTCAATCTCAGCCGCGCGAAGGGCAGCTGTTGTATCTGTTGAGAAGTAGGGAGAACCAACTCCAGCACCGAAAATAACGATACGTCCTTTTTCCAAGTGTCGCAGAGCGCGTCCACGAATATAAGGTTCTGCTACTTGCTGCATAGCAATCGCTGTTTGTACGCGCGTATCCACCCCCACTTGTTGAAGTGAATCCGCCATGACCAAGGCATTCATGACTGTTCCTAACATTCCTGTGTAGTCAGCCTGCACACGATCCATTCCTGCTTCTGCCGCAGGCTCTCCACGCCAGAGATTTCCACCGCCGATAACAAGGGCGATTTCAATACCTAAATCATGTACTTCCTTGATTTCCTCTGCCATTTTTTGAACGGTTGAAATGTTAATTCCGATCCCTTTCTCACCAGCAAGAGCTTCACCTGATAATTTGATTAAAATACGTTTATATTTCGGGGCCACCATTTTTATTCTCCTTATTTTATCTGTACTATTTTACCATATTTTGAGATTTTTATATAGTCAAATTCTGTAAAAAATAAAAATTTCGAGAAAAAAGTAACACTCACAGGATTTAAAAAAACTCCATCCGAAGATAGAGTCCCACGATTTGTTTCATGTGTAAAAATCAGAACCTAAGCTAAAAAATCTAATAAAACCTGAGTGAAATCACTCGTTGAAAGCGCAGGAACACCTTCTATCTGACTAGCAAAATCATCTGTCATCTTTTGAAGTGCTAACGCTTTTTCAATCGCTTTTATAATAACTTGCGCAGCTTCGGACCACCCAATGTAATCAAACATCATGCAGGCAGACAACAAGAGTGAACAAGGATTTGCTTTATTTTGATTTGCGATATCAGGAGCTGTTCCATGCGTTGCTTCAAAAATAGCATGACCTGTTTCATAATTGATATTAGCTCCAGGAGCAATACCAATGCCACCAACTTGAGCAGCCAGAGCATCACTAACATAATCTCCATTCAAATTTGTCAAAGCTACTACTTGAAATTTTTCAGGATTTAATAGAATTTGTTGTAAAAAATTATCTGCAATCACATCTGTCACAATCAATTTCCCAGCTGCTAATTCCTTTGCAAACTCCTTCTCTGCAAGCTCATAGCCCCATTTTCTGAAACCACCTTCTGTAAATTTTTGGATATTCCCTTTATGAACCAGAGTTACGTTTTTTACATTGGCAGATAGAGCATAATGGATCGCTGCACGAATCAACCGTTCACTTCCTTGGCGTGAAATTGGTTTAATGCCAATAGCACTCGTCTTCGGAAAACGAATTTTATCAATTCCCATTTCCTTTTGTAAAAATTGTATCACTTGTTGAGCCTCATCAGACTCACCTTCCCATTCAATTCCTGCATAAATATCTTCGGTATTTTCACGAAAAATTGTCATATTCGTCTTTTTAGGATGTCGTAGTGGGCTAGGAACGCCCGCAAAATACCGTACGGGACGTACACAAGCGTAGAGATCTAGTTCTTGACGCAAGGCAACATTTAAAGAACGAATGCCACCACCAACAGGAGTTGTAAGAGGACCTTTAATCGCAACTAAATGATGCTGGATTGTCGTTAAAGTCTCTTCTGGCAACCATTCTCCTGTCAAACGAAAGGCTTTTTCTCCCGCCAATATCTCTTTCCAAAAAATCTTTCTACTGCTTTTATAAGCTATCTCCACTGCTTTATCCAAGACAAGCTGTGCATTTTCCCAAATGTCATGCCCAATTCCATCACCTTCGATGTAAGGGACAACGGGATTATCAGGAACTAGCAACTGCTTATTCACAAGACGAATTCTTTCTGCCATTTTATCTCCTCCCAATAGGAATATAATGTAAATTTTGAGCGCCAACATAATGAGAGCGAGGTCTAATCAACTTATTATTTTTGCGTTGCTCTTGAATGTGAGCAATCCAGCCAGATACCCGACTCATTGCAAAAATCAATGTATAGATACTACTGTCAATACCTAAAACATGATAAACCGTTGCTGAGTAAAAATCTACATTCGGTATTAAATGCTTGGTGTGCTTCATATAACGTTCGATTTCTTCTGAAATCTGGTACCAAATTTCTTTTTCTGTCCCCTTTGTCAATTCCTCTGCCATTTCTCGCAAATATTTTTCACGAGGATCCTGTGTTTTATAAACACGATGACCAAAGCCCATGATTTTTTCATGTGAGGCTAATTTTCGATCCAAATATGCATTCGTATCGCCCTCTGCTTTAATTTCCTTTAACATGTCAAAGACGAATTCATTGGCTCCTCCATGAAGTGACCCTTTTAAAGCGCCGATTGCCGCCGTCACACAAGAATAAATATCGGTTAAAGTGGAAGCACATACCCGCGCTGCAAAAGTTGAAGCATTTAGCTCGTGATCTGCATGAAGAACCAGAGCACGATTGAAAGCTTGAATTTCTAATTCTGTTGGTTCCTGCCCATTTAACATATATAAAAAGTTCGCTGCAAATTCTAAATCTTTTCTCGGTTCAATCGGAGTTTGTCCCGATCTCAACCTTGTAAATGTTGCAATGATCGTTGGAATCTTAGCCATCAATTGAATACTTTGTTCATAAGTTGCTTCTAGAGATGTCTCTTCGGCATGGATATTATAAACTCCTAAAAGACTAACTGTAGAACGCAATACACTCATTGGATGCAGATGCTTGCGCGATTGGATGAGAATACATTGTTCCACTGCATCACTAATGGCATAATTGGCACGTAAATCGTTCACAAAATGTTTCAATTCAATCTGAGTTGGCAAATGCAAATTCCAAAGTAGGTAAATGACTTCTTCAAAACTTGCATTATTCTCCATCAATTCGGAAATATTATAGCCTGCATAAGAAAGAGTATCATCTATAATCTGACTGATACGAGTCTCACAGGCAATCGTATCTTTTAAACCATTGCTTTGTGTCATTGTTTCACCTCTTGCAATTTCTTTCTAACCACCATTGGTAAAATCCCTCCATTTTCATAATAACGAATATCCGCGTCTGCATCAAAACGAAGACGTGCTTTAAATCGTGTGATTCGATCGCCTTCTTTTGCAATAACCGTTATGATTTGCCCTACCTGTGGCTCTTTCGGCAATTGAATATCAAACGTTTCTTTTCCAGTTAATCCAAGATTTTGAGCATTTTCGCCGTCCAAATATTGAAGAGGAAGAATGCCCATCATGACTAAATTGGAGCGGTGAATTCTTTCAAAACTTTCAGCTAAAACCACTTTAACACCCAAAAGATTTGCTCCTTTAGCTGCCCAATCACGACTAGAACCCATACCATAATCGCGACCTGCCAAAATAATCGTATCCACTTTTTCTTTCTTATAACACATAGCAGCCTCATAAATCGGCATCAGTTCACCCTTATACTTTGTATAACCACCAAGTTTTCCAGCTGCTAGTTCATTTTTTATCCGAATATTGGCAAAGGTGCCTCTCATCATCACTTCATGATTCCCGCGACGACTACCATAAGAATTAAAGTCTTGATAGCTTACACCATGTTCCTCTAAATATGATGCTGCTGGACTATTTCTAGCAATATTTCCTGCTGGAGAAATATGGTCTGTCGTAATTGTATCTCCAAATTTTGCTAAAACAGCTAGATTTTTCAACGGTTGAATGCTTGTATCATCTTCCAAGCCATCAAAGTAAGGAGGATTTTGTATATAAGTAGAAGCTTGATTCCAATGATAGATTTTCGATTTTGTCGTTGGAATTTGATTCCATTTTTCACTATCAGTAAAAACATGCTCATACTCTTTTTTAAACAAACTACTGGTAACGTATTTTTGTACATAATCTGCTACCAAATCATGATTTGGCATAAGATCCATGAAGTAAACAGGTAGTCCATTTCTATCATATCCAAGCGGTTCACTTGTTAAATCAATATTTGTATTCCCAGCTAAAGCATAAGCGACCACCAGTGGCGGACTGGCTAAAAAATTTGCTTTAACCAAAGGATTGATTCGTCCTTCAAAATTCCGATTACCTGATAAGACTGCACTAGCAAGTAAATCCGTATCCGTAATTGCTTTTGCCACTTCTGGTAACAAATTTCCAGAATTGCCAATGCAAGTGGTGCAGCCATATCCAACAACATTAAAACCTAATTTGTCCAGATAGACTTGGAGACCACTCTCCTTCAAATAAGCCGTAACAACCTTACTGCCTGGTGCAAGTGACGTTTTGACTGTTTTTGAAACACGCAATCCTTTTTCCACAGCACGTTTAGCTACTAAGCCTGCCGCCATTAGGACATACGGGTTGGAAGTATTGGTACAACTAGTAATTGCTGCAATAGCGACATGACCCGTTTTAATTTCTTCTTCATAATCGTCAAACAATACCGTCGCTGTTTTCCTCAATTCCTCTCTCGGCAAACCAAAACCTCGAACACCCGCTTCTCGGATAAGACTCGCTTGAAATTCTTGCTTAGCATTTGTCAATTCAATTAAATCCTGTGGCCGTTTGGGACCAGAAATACTTGGAACAATGGTGGATAAATCAATCTCAACAACTTTTGAATAAATTGGCTCCACTTTTTCATCATAAAATAGATGATTCTTTTGAGCATAGAGCTTCGTTAACGCAATATGTTCTTCTTTCCGATTTGTTAGTCGCATATAACGAAGTGTCTCTTCATCAATAGGAAAGTAACCGCAGGTTGCTCCATATTCTGGCGCCATATTTGCAACTGTTGCGCGGTCTGCCAAACTAAGTGTTGCTAGCCCTTCCCCAAAATATTCCACAAATTTTCCAACTACATTTTCTTGTCGTAATCGTTGCGTTACTTTTAAAGCTAAGTCTGTTGCCGTTGCAATCTTGGGCAATTCCCCAACTAAGTGTACACCAATCACTTCTGGAATCGGAAAATAGGAGGCTTCTCCCAACATAGCAGCTTCTGCTTCAATTCCTCCAACTCCCCAACCAAGAACCCCTATTCCATTGATCATTGTTGTATGACTGTCTGTTCCAAACATTGAATCTGGATAAAGCATGCCGTCTTTTTCAATAACAACATCACTAAGGAATTCAATATTAACTTGGTGAATAATCCCAGTTGCAGGTGGAACTGCACGATAATTATCAAAAGATTGCTCAGCCCATTTCAAAAATTCATACCGCTCATTATTACGTGAAAATTCTTTTGTTATATTTTCTTTCAAAGCAGTCTCACAGCCATAACAATCAACTTGCACACTATGGTCAATAACTAAATCCACAGGAATTTCAGGATTGATAAGCTCTGGGTCTCCCCCATTTGTTACAACTGCATTGCGCATACTTGCCAAGTCAACAACAACTGGTACTCCCGTAAAGTCCTGTAAAATAACACGACTTGGTTTAAAGGGCACTTCACCTTTCGGTTTAACAGCTTGATAGTGCATTAGATTTTCTATGTGATGTTTTCTTACAGCATCACCATCTTCTTTTCGCAACAGACTTTCTAATAACATGCGAATAGAATAAGGAAGACTGTCTAAGTTTCCACCCATATCTAATGCCGCTTTTTCGAGATCAATATAGCTATATTCTTGATTTCCTTGATATAATATAGATTTGTATCTTACCATGAGAAACCTCCCGCTAGGAATAATTATTTTATATTATACAATTTTACGAAAATTCATGCAATAGTTTTTATAAAAATATGTAATAAGATATAACACTAAAGAATTTTATTTTAAATATGTATCTCCCTGCAAATTTTATTCCAAATATAAAAAGCGATGAATTTCATCAATCCAACGCTTTTGATTTTATCAAAAGAAAAACTCCATCCGAAGATAGAGTTTTAGATTCTAAATTAAAGTGTGTTAACATCAACCTTAATACCCACACCTTGAGTAGTGGTGATAGTAAGATTTGTCATGTAAGTTCCTTTTACTGTAGCCGGTTTAGCTTTTGCAATCACATCGTGGAATGCTTTGAAGTTTTCAACCAACTTATCAGCATCAAATGAAACTTTACCAATGATAGCTTGTACGTTCCCTGCACGATCAGCACGGTAAGTAATTTTACCGCCTTTAGATTCTTCAACCGCTTTAGCAACATCCATTGTTACGGTACCAGTTTTAGGGTTTGGCATCAAGTTACGTGGTCCAAGGATACGTCCAAGACGTCCAACAAGTGCCATCATATCAGGTGTAGCAATTACGACATCAAAGTCAAGCCAGCCACCGTTGATTTTTGCAACGAGGTCATCTTCACCAACGAAGTCTGCACCAGCAGCTTTTGCTTCTTCTGCTTTTGCACCACGTGCAAAAACAAGCACACGTTGGGTTTTACCAGTTCCGTTTGGAAGAACCATTGCACCACGGATTTGTTGATCCGCTTTTTTCACATCAATGTTCAAGTTATAAGCAACTTCTACAGTTGCGTCAAATTTTGCAAAGTTTGTTTCTTTTGCAAGTGCTACAGCTTCTTCTACGCTGTATGCTTTTGTGCTGTCGATTTTTTCAAGAGCAGCACGAAGTTGTTTGCTTTTTTTAGCCATTTTCTATTCTCCTTGTAAGTGGTTCAATCGATTTTCATCTCCCACGTCCTTCTCGTCTGATGAAGTCTTGCGGGTTTGGGTGTTATTGATTAGTCAACAACAGTGAATCCCATAGAACGAGCAGTACCTTCGATCATACGCATTGCAGACTCAAGGTTTGCAGCGTTCAAATCTGGCATCTTAGTTTCAGCAATTTCTTGTACTTGTGCACGAGTAACTGTTGCAACTTTTGTTTTGTTTGGTGTACCTGATCCTTTTTCAACACCTGCAGCTTTTTTCAAAAGAACAGCAGCTGGTGGTGTCTTTGTTACGAAAGTAAATGATTTATCTTCGTATACAGAGATGACAACTGGAATAATCATGCCAGCTTGATCAGCTGTGCGAGCATTGAACTCTTTCGTAAATCCCATGATGTTGATACCAGCTTGACCAAGCGCAGGACCAACTGGTGGAGCTGGAGTAGCTTTACCAGCAGGGATTTGCAATTTTACAAGTTTTTCGACTTTTTTAGCCATTTTTAAATCCTCCTTTGTGGTTTTGGCGGTAACGTAATATTTTTACCTCCCACAAGTATGCTTATGCATACTTTTTTATTATACACTAAACCTGCTAAATTGCAAGAAAAAACACGAAAAATTTTTCTATCTTTCTCCAGTTTTTATGGTAAAATAAACTTATGACATTATTAAAAATCGCATCTATTTTATTTATCTTTTTAACCATTATTTTAACCATTATTATCACTAAATTATTTCGCCTGAAACGGTTTGGCTTGAATTTTGCGGATCTGGCTTTTCCACTTTTTGTGTTGGAATTCTATATCATCTCTGATAGAACTTTCTACCACAGTCTCTTGCCAGAATTGGCGTTAGCTCTCTCTGCTTTAGCAATTGCTATCACTGTCTACTTTCTTCGAGTTAAACGCAGTTTTTACTATCCTAAGTTCTTTAAATTTTTCTGGCGAGCTGGTTTTATTTTGACCTTCTTTCTCTACCTCGCCATGGTGATTGGCTTATTTTTAGCAAAATAATAAAAAATATCGGACAGACTCATCTGCTTCCGATATTTTTATATTTAATATTTTGTTGAGAACTTATCAAATAGAGCAAATAACTTATTTGTTATGAATTGGAACAATCTCATAAGTGATTCTAACATTAAGGAGAGAATGACTGTGAGGATAATGGTAATCGGTGAGATTTTGGATAACAAAAAGATCGAGTGAAATAACAAGCCTGAAATCACCAAACCGATGATGTTAAAGAGTACGACAATGGTTTTCATTCGATTGAGCGGCTGAATAAGCTTGATGATGATAATGAAACCAACCACTGCTAATAAGATAACAGATGATGTCGCAACTTCTTGCGTGGATAATCGAAAAATCCGGCCACAAACCATGACAATCAAAACGGCTAGTAAATCAACAAAGGCTGCTGGTATGGCATTCTGTAAAACCGTTCTGATAAAACGCCCTCGAATGCGCTGCTTGTTAGGCTCCAAAGCTAACATAAATCCGGGTATGCCAATAGTGAATGCACTAATCAAGGAAACTTGTGATGCCTGCAAAGGATAGGTAAAAGCAAACAAACTAGATAAGATAGCAAGGGAAATAGAAAAAATATTTTTCACAAGAAATAAACTAGCGGAACGCTGAATGTTATTGACAACCCTACGTCCTTCTGTCACAATATGCGGCATATGCGAAAAGTCAGAATCCAGCAAAACAACTTGTGCAATCTGCTTGGTAGCATTGTTGCCAGACTCCATAGCAATGCTGCAATCTGCAGTCTTCATTGCTAAAATATCATTTACACCGTCACCTGTCATTGCAACTTTATGTTGATTAGCTTGAAGTGCTTGGACTAATTTTTGTTTCTGTTGAGGGGTCACTCGACCAAAGACCGTATATTTTTCAACTGCTTGAGTGATTTTTTCATCAGTATCCAAGTTTTGCGCGTCTACATAATTTTCTGCATGAGGAATCTCTGCCTTGGCAGCCACTGCAGCAACTGTGACAGGATTATCTCCTGAGATAACTTTGACTTCCACACCTTGAAGAGCAAAATAGGAAAAGGTTTCAGCTGCATTTTCTCGAATTGGATTTTCTAATAAGATGAAGAGTAGGGGTTCTACTATTTGAGTCAAATCACCTGTAAATGGCTGATTTTTTGATTCAGCAAAAACAAGAACGCGTGAGCCGCTTTCTGCATATTGTTGAAAATAGCTGCGATATTCTTCCAACTTTTCTTTTAATACAAACTCTGGAGCACCTAAAATAAAATTGCCTTCTTTGAAAGAAATAGCACCAAACTTGGTCTTTGAACTAAACGGAAGGGCCTTCACTACGGTCCAAGCCTTTTCTACTACTTCTGAAGCAAAAAAGTCTCGAATTGCTACAATCGTTTCATTTTCATCTGGACTTGCTGCCAAATATTGTTTAAGAGCTTCCTGTGAGGCATTATTGTCTTGCTGAACAGAGAGTACTTGTGCAACTTCCATCGTATTTTCCGTAATGGTTCCTGTCTTATCTACACACAAAACATCTACACGAGAAAGAGACTCAATCCCCTTCATACTGTTTAATAAAACCTGCTGTCTTGCTAGACTAGCTGCTCCCAAAGCCAGCGCTAGAGTCATCAAAAGATAAAGCCCTTCTGGAATCATCCCAATAATAGCTCCTACCGTGGAGACAATACTAACTTGAAAACTTTCGTGATTGGTCACATAACTTTGGAAAAATAGAAGAAGCCCTAAAGGAATAATCAAAAATCCAATCACTTTAACCAAATTATTGACCGAACGTACCATTTCAGATTCTTCTTTTCCAGAGACTTCTTTTGCTTTCAACGTCAGTTGATTGATATAGGATTCATCACCTACTTTTTCCAAGCGAGCATAGGCTTTACCAGATACGACAAAACTGCCTGACATGACAGTATCATCTATTTGCTTTGCGATTTCATCTGCTTCTCCTGTCAACTGTGATTCATTGACTTTCAATTCACCTGATACAATCTTAGCGTCTGCATAGATTTGGTCTCCTGTCGAGAAAAGAACGATATCATCTTGTACTAAATCTTTTGTCTCTAGTTGGATTTCTTTACCGTCTCGCACTGCAATCGCTGTGTAGTGATGAAGTAACTGCATGTTGCTCAATATTTTGCGCGCTCTAAGCTCTTGAACAATTCCAATCAAAGAATTGATAATAACAATAGGTAAAAAAAGTAAATTATTCCATGATTGTACAATAACTAGCAACATAGCAAGGACAAAAAATATAAAATTAAAATAAGTAAACACATTCGACTGAATGATTTGCCAAGTTGTCTTCTCCGTACTAACCGTTACTTTATTGACGAAGCCTTTTTGAATTCGTTCTTCAACCTCTTGTTGGCTAAGCCCTGTGTATATCTGTTCTGACATATAGCCTCCATTCACAAATCATATTAATATTCTATCAAAAAAGTCCGGTTTAAGTCATAGAAAACTTACAGAATTGAAAAATGTGAGATTTTCCATACCTTTTCTACAAAACTTTCAAAATAAAACAGCTACAGAAAAAGAGGCTGGGACAAAAGTCCTTAACCTCGTCAGATTTTTATGAGTTTCTTGCAAGTCGCAGTGATTGAGTGGGTTCTATGCGGTTGATAAATCAACCTTTATAGCCCTACTCAACTGTGCGGGGGTGGGACGACAAAATCAAATTTCTTCGAAATTACCGATTTTTGTCCCACTCCCAAGGATGTTACATTTTTTAAACAGCACCTATTTTAGTTATTCAATAAAACTTTTCTTGGCTTGGTGCCTTCTGCTGGACCGATGACACCTGCAGCTTCTAGCTCTTCCATCAGTCGAGTCGCACGATTAAATCCGACAGACAATCGACGTTGGAGCATTGAAGCACTCGCTTTTTGAGTTTCTATGACCAAAGCCTTGGCTTCTTCAAAGAGTGGATCACCTTGTTCACTCTCACTACCTGAATCCATGTCATTCTCAGATACTTCGCCTGGGTCAAAATTATCATCATAGTCTGCTTCGGCTTGATTCTTAACAAAAGTGACAATGCGCTCCACATCTTCATCAGAGATGAACGATCCTTGCAGACGAACAGGATGATTTTCATCAATCGGCTTAAAGAGCATATCCCCACGTCCCAAGAGTTTCTCTGCACCATTTTCATCTAGAATCGTTCGGCTATCAGTTCCGCTAGAGACAGCAAAAGCAATCCGCGAAGGAACATTTGCCTTGATGAGCCCAGAGATAACATCAACAGACGGTCGCTGAGTGGCCAAAATCATGTGAATACCAGCCGCTCGAGCTTTTTGTCCCAAGCGAATAATGGCGTCTTCCACTTCTTTGCTGGCTACCATCATAAGGTCTGCCAACTCATCCACAATGACCACAATCAAAGGAAGAGGAACTTGTTTATATTCTGGTTGACTAGCATTGTACTCGGCTACTTTGGCATTGTAACCTGCAATATTGCGAGCACCAACCTTAGAAAAGAGCTCATAGCGATTTTCCATTTCATCGACCACTTTTTGCAAAGCCCGACTCGCTTTGCGAGGATTGGTCACAACAGGGATCAGTAAGTGGGGAATATCATTATAGACAGACAATTCGACCATTTTAGGATCGACCATCATGAACTTGACTTCATCTGGTCGTGCTTTCATGAGAATACTAGCAATAATACCGTTGACTGCAACGGATTTCCCTGAACCAGTCGAACCTGCTACTAGCAAATGAGGCATTTTTGCCAAATCAAATGTCCGAACGGAGCCATTGACTGCTTTCCCCAAAGGGATTTCGAGTAATTTCTTGTCGTCTGTCTTAGACTGCTCCCAGAGCTCACGGAAAGTAACCGTCGCAATCTCGGAATTCGGAACTTCAATTCCGACTAGAGATTTTCCCGGAATAGGTGCTTCAATCCGCACATCTTTAGCTGCCAAAGCCAGAGCTAAATCATCAGCCAGATTGGAAATGCGATTGACCCGCACTCCGACAGCTGGCTTGACCTCGTACTTAGTCACAGACGGTCCGATTTCAGCACGTTCAACGCTAGCACGAATGCCAAAGCTAGCAAATGTTTCTTCTAAAATCTTGATATTTTCGCGAACAATTTTCTTTTCTTTGGATTGATTTTTAGGCTTGTCTGGCGCAAACAAATTGATTGTTGGCAGTTTGTAATCTAAACTTTCTTTGGGGGTGAAATTAACCTCAACATCTTCATCTGTGTTATCTTGCTGCTCTTCTTTGTGTTGTTTCTCAGACAAACTCTCATCATAATCATAAATTTCTGGTTCTGCTTCTTCAAACTGAATCGGCGTATGAGCTAAGACCTCATCATCTAAAATTTCTCCCGTTTCGGGATCAATTTGTGGCTCGTCTTGCTCTACTTGAATAGCACTCATCGCTGCTTGCGCAGCTTTTTCTTCTTTTTCGATAAAACGTTGCTGACGCCTTGCTTCTCGCTTTTCACTCCAAGCATGATAGATTTCACTTAATTTTTCAAAAATATCATAAATCGAATACGGACTGATGAGTAGCACCCCTAGCAATATTAAGAGGAGCCCGATAAAGTAGGTGCCAATATTTGAAAATAAAAAGGCTATAGGAGTATAGAGTGTCGCTCCTAATAAACCGCCACCAGCAAAAGCACTGACTTTAACAGCTGTCAAATCCGTTAAAATCCGTGACAAGGTTGTACTTAGAACCTGTCCTTTTAAATTTAAAACATTTACAAAATAAGCTTGAAACATAAGCAGCAAGCCAATAAAAATACTGAAAAAGCCTGATTTATACCCTTCATGCTTATTGACCCACTTAAAAAAGAAAAGATAAATGAGACTGGCTATAATAACTACATAAGCTAAACTTCCTACCAATAAGCGAATGAGATTGTAAAGAGTGATCCCAACGGCACCCCATTTTAATGCTGCAAAAAGAAGCAAAAAAGCTACTCCGAAAGTTATCAACATCCTCCGAATGGCCTTTTGCCGTTCTAACTCTGCTTTTGTAGGTCGTCTCGTTGTCCGACCTTTTTTACTATTTTTCTTACTTGCCATAACTTTTATTATACCATAAGTCGGACACTAATCCAATGAAAGAAAAAAGCAGAAAATCAATGTTCCTGCTTTTAAATAATAATCTTTACTTCCAAATCACATCACCATCATCATTATCTACTGGTAAAACAAACCACAAAATCAAATAAGGGATTAGACCGATTCCATATACAAAAAATGCTACTCCCCAGATCAGTCGTACAATGGTAGGATCTATGTCAAAATAATTTGCTACGCCTGCACAGACACCTGCAATTTTCTTATTCCGCACATCTCTTGTCAATCGTTTAGCCATTCTCTATCCCTCCTTTATAAATCTATTATAACATAAATTTTTTACCACTAAATAAATATCATAAAGAAGTTCCATAATCTGGTTGACAGATATTATCGGCAGCAAGATTAAAAAAGTTGCTATTGCAGTTGACCTAGAATAAAGCGAGAAATTGGTCCAACAATCAAAAAATTCAAGGGAAAAGCCACAATAAAATTGGTCAACAAAGCTCCAAAGTAATTGGATACTGAAAGCGGCACGCCGTTAAAAAGCATACCATAAAGAGACATCAATGAAACCATAATCAGAACCATACCACCTGAAACAACGAGGATCTTCTGCCAAGGTTTATGGCGTTCTGTTAAAAATTTAAAAGCAACTCCCTTTACAACTGGTCCCGCTACAAGTAAATCTAAGAGAAAAGCGATAATCAATCCAGGAACATATCCCATTGCTAGATGAGCCCATGAAAATATCCTACAACGGACAGGTTCCAAATGCTCATTCCAAATACCATCATGCTACACATAAAGGCTGTAAAAAATAATGATTCCTTAAAATTCTTCGGCATAAAAACTCCATTTCTTTGTTGATAAACGCTATTTTAGCACAAAAAATTTTTTCTCGTAAGCAAATTTACAAAACTTTTCATAAGAAAATGTTTTCATACTTTGAACGATTGAACTATCTTTACATCAAAAAAGTAGCCCGATAGTGCCTTTCAGTTAGCATGGACAAACTCTCAAAAGGTTTGAAAAAGGCTTTTATTTATAGTAAAATGTGAATAGTTCAACATTCAGAAAGGAAATCTATGAAAAAATTACTTATCTTAGGACTGACTGCTGGTTTATTTTTGACAGGCTGTACAAACTTACAAAGAGCTATTAGAGGAAATGACTATGTAGACTCCAGCCTTGCTTCCGAATCCAGCTCAAGAGCAGCGGAAAAACAAAAAGAAGAGCAAAAAGCTGCTTTGAGCGATAAAAATGCTAACTTTCCACAGCTGTCTGACAAGGTCGCTGACGATGAAGCGGAAGTGAAAATAACCACAACTGAAGGTGCTATTTCTATGAAGCTTTTTCCAAAATATGCTCCACTTGCAGTTGAAAATTTCTTAACGCATGCTAAGGAAGGTTATTATAACGGCGTGACTTTCCACCGTGTCATTAAGAACTTTATGATTCAAACAGGAGACCCTAAGGGAGACGGTACTGGTGGTGAATCCATTTGGAAAGGCAAAAATTCTAAGATCGACTCTGGAAGTGGCTTTAAAACAGAGATTTCGTCTTATCTCTACAATATCCGTGGCGCATTAGCCATGGCTCGTTCTTCCAATCCAAATTCCAACGGTAGTCAATTTTTCATCAACCAAAATACCAAGGACAGTTCTAATCAGCTCTCTAGTACAACTTATCCTGAAAAAATCATTGAAGCCTATAAAAAAGGTGGAAATCCAAGTTTAGATGGAAATTACACTGTCTTTGGGCAAGTCATTTCTGGCATGGAGGTCGTGGATAAAATCGCTGCTACCGAGACTGGCGAAAACGACAAACCCAAAAAAGAAATCAAAATTGAGAAAATTGAAGTCATCAAGGACTATACATTTAAGAAATAATCACAAAACGAGTCTGGGCAAAAATGTTCCAGACTCGTTTACTTTCTAGAATAAAACTCATTGAGTGGTCTCTAATGTGCTGATGCTATCAGCTTTTACAGCCCTACTCAACCTTACGGAGTGGTGGGACGACAAAATCGATTTCTTACGAAATACTGATTTTTGTCCTACACCCCGTTTTCTTTACGCCTACGTTAATTGATTAAAATCCCAAATCTGATCTACCCATCCTTTGTAGAAGTCAGGCTCATGGCAGACCATGAGAATACTGCCTTTGTATGCTTGAAGAGCGCGCTTGAGCTCATCTTTGGCATCCACATCGAGGTGATTCGTAGGCTCATCCAGTACTAAGACATTATTTTCTCGGTTCATGAGGAGACAAAGTCGAACCTTAGCCTGCTCACCTCCTGAGAGAACCTGAATCTGGCTTTCAATATGCTTGGAGGTCAGCCCACAACGAGCCAGAGTAGCACGAACTTCCGCTTGATTGAGTGACGGGAAAGCATCCCAAACAGCTTCCAAAGGGGTCTGGCGATTACCACCAGCTGTCTCCTGCTCAAAATAGCCCAATTCCAAATAGTCTCCACGCTCTACTTGACCAGCAAGAGGAGGAATGATTCCAAGCAAACTTTTTAAAAGAGTTGTCTTCCCGATTCCGTTGGCTCCGATAATGGCAACTTTCTGATTGCGCTCAAAGGTTAGATTAAGGGGCTTTGTCAAAGGACAATCGTAACCAATTTGCAACTCTTCTGCTTGAAAAATAAAGCGCCCTGGTGTACGAGCTATTTTGAAGCCAAAAGAAGGCTTAGACTTCTCACCCTGCAATTCAATCAGCTCCATTTTGTCTAATTTTTTCTGGCGGGACATAGCCATATTGCGGGTAGCCACCCGAGCTTTGTTGCGCGCTACAAAGTCTTTTAAATCAGCAATTTCCTTTTGCTGGCGCTCGTAAGCTGCTTCCAGCTGAGATTTCTTCATCTCATAAACTTCTTGGAATTGATAATAATCACCAGAATAGCGGGTCAAGTTTTGATTTTCTACATGGTAGACGATATTGATTACATCGTTTAAGAAAGGAATATCATGGGAAATGAGCACGAAAGCATTTTCATAATTTTGCAGATAGCGCTTGAGCCAATCAATATGCTCTGCGTCCAAATAGTTGGTAGGCTCATCTAAGAGCAAGATGTCTGGTTTTTGAAGGAGAAGTTTTGCTAAGAGCACCTTGGTTCGTTGACCTCCAGAAAGAGCGGTGACATCCGTTTCCATACCGTAATCCATAACCCCTAAAGCACGGGCCACCTCATCAATCTTAGCATCTAAAGTATAAAAGTCTCGACTTTCCAATCGCTCCTGCAATTCACCCACTTCTTCCATAAGGACATCAATATCAGCTCCGTCTTCTGCCATAGCTAGATATATCTCATTGATTCGAGACTCAGTCTTGAAAAGTTCATCAAAAGCCGTCCGCAACACATCACGCACGGATTGACCTTCTTTCAACACAGCGTGCTGATCTAAGTAACCAGCTGTCACATACTTGGACCACTCAACCTTGCCTTCATCTGGCAACAATTGACCAGTTACAATGCTCATAAAGGTGGATTTCCCTTCACCGTTTGCTCCAACTAAACCGATATGCTCACCCTTAAGCAAGCGGAAAGATACATCCTCAAAAATAGCCCGGTCACCAAAACCGTGGCTCAAATTTTTCACTTCTAAAATACTCATTCTTATAAAACTTTCTGATTTATTGGGCGTGAGACAGAATATGCACTTCAAAAATTATATCATCTTCTTGGTCAAATTGGCAAGGACAGAAAAAATAGTCTGGAATAACAGTATTCCAGACTCGATAAAACTCAATGCACTTTAGTTGAATACCTTCTAATGTGCTGATACTATCAGCTTTTTCAGACTTACTCAACCTTGCAGGGCTGGGACAACAAAATCAATTGCTGACAAAACGCTGATTTTGTTCCATTCTTATTTCACAATATTAAACAGCCAATGATAAAGCCAAGCTCTCCATCTACAACTGCTAACTCATTCTTTAAACTAATTCTTTCAAAAACGCTATCAAGGTCTCAGCTGACCGCCTGCCAGCTTCATGGATAAATTCGTCAAAGCTGATATTTGCGTCATGAGAAGCTGTATCACTCATGGCACGAATGACCATAAAAGGCAGACCGATAGAATGGGTTGCTTGCGCAATGGCTGCTCCTTCCATTTCTACTGCTAAAACATCTGAAAAATGCTGCTTAATGGCTTGAATCTTGTCTTGTCCCGCAATAAAACTATCTCCTGTTGCAATCAAGCCAACGCGACTTGTCTGATGTGTCTTTTCTAAAAGCTTCCTCATCTCAGAAACCAAATAGCGGCTCGCTTCAAAATACAGTGGCTGGCGCGCCATTTGTCCGTATTCATAGCCAAAAGCTGTTACATCTACATCGTGGTACACTAGCCGATCAGCCACTACAACATCGCCGATTTGCAAACCTTCAGCTACCGCACCAGCAGAACCTGTATTGATGACAGCCGTCACTTTAAACTCATTGACCAAAACAGCCACACTCATAGCAGACATGACCTTGCCGATCCCGCTTTCGACCAGCACAACTTCATGACAACCGATACTTCCCGTATGATAAACATGTCCCAAACGTAAGTGCTTTTCGGCATTTTCCAAGTTTTCCACTAAGATTTTTAGTTCCTCAGGCATGGCCGCAATAATTCCGATTTTCATGTTTTCCTCTCATTCTATCACAAAAAAAGCGAAAGTCGAGCTTATCGCTTTTTATAGCCAAATAATAGCAGCAATCAAAGCAATCAAAAGCAGAACAATCCAAAATAGAATTTTGTTTAATTTCGCTTGGAATACTCCGCGTTTTGCATTTTCAATGCGTCGGCTTTTGGTCACCGTTGGTTCTACATCAATTTGCAGCGTATCTTGATTGAAACCGCTAGTTGGAGAAGAATCACCAAACTGACTTCTAGTCGTTTTTAAAATTTTGGTTTCTTCCTCATCATGCAAAGGTGGACCTGAAATATCTTCACCACGATTTGCCCTTTCAATCATTTCATCTGTTAATAAAGGTCTTCCCATGAGCGTTCCCCTATCTTCGATTCATTTTCATTTCCCAATATTGGAGTGCAATAATGGTTTTTGCATCACAAATATCACCACTAGCAAGGAGAGCTTTCGCTTCTTCCAATGTCACTTCATAGAGTTCTAAGGTCTCGTCCTCATCTTGTGGACGAGGGTTTTCAACTTTTGTCAAATGGCTAGCGCTATAAAGTCTGATTCGCTCATTGCAAAAGCCAATCGCCGAATAGAAATCATAGAGCAATTCCAATTCACCTGTATAGCCGGTCTCTTCTTCCAATTCACGTAAAGCTGCAGCCTCAGGATCCGCATTTTCACCAACCTCTAACTTTCCAGCTGGAATTTCATAAGAGGTTGCTTCAATAGCTTTGCGGTACTGCTTAACCAAAATCATTTTATCTTCTGGTGTTAGCGCGATAACTGCCACCGCTCCATTATGGAAAATCAAATCACGGTAAGCTGTTCCTTTTCCTGCTGGCAACTGAACTTCGTCTTTTACAAGTTTAAAAATAGGACCTTGGTAAATTTCTGTTCGTTTTAGTGTTTTTTCTTCAAAATCCATAGCAATTCCTACTTATTATCTGGATGATGCGGCAAGCGTTTAGCGTATTCTTCTTTATTGATCTGACGACCACGACCAAGAGCAATCGCATCAGCTGGCACATCCTTGGTAATAGTTGAGCCTGCACCTACAAGAGAATTGTCCCCAAGTTCTACCGGCGCAATAATGGTCGAATTAGAACCTACAAAGACATTGTTCCCAATGACGGTCTTAAACTTGTGCTGTCCGTCATAATTAACTGTAATTGTTCCAGCGCCAAAATTGACATTCGCACCCACTTCAGAATTACCAATATAGGTCAGATGCCCAGCTTTGGTATTTTCACCGATAGAAGAACCTTTCACTTCAACGAAATTACCAACATGTACATTTTTAGCAAGGCTTGAATCTGGGCGAACATGAGCGTAAGGTCCCACCGTTACACCGTCTGCAACTGTAGACTCTTCAATCATCGAATTGGTAATAACCGTTTGTTCACCAATAACAGAGTCAACAATATACGTACCATTTGTCAGAACGCTGCCTGCGCCAATTTTCGTTTGACCTTTCAAGGTAACATTGGCTTCAATTTGTACTTCTGGTTCAATATGTACGTCTACATCAATATAAGTCGTTTCTGGATTTACAAAACTAACGCCATTCACCATGTGAGCTTGATTGATTCGACGACGCATAATTCCTTCGGCAGTCGCAAGAGCTACACGGTCATTGACACCAAGACTTTCATCAAAGTCTTTCAGAGTATAAGCGCCGACTTTTTCGCCATTCTCACGGAAAATGCCGATTACATCTGTGATGTAGTATTCTCCTTGCGCATTGTTGGTATTGATATTTTTCAGGGCTTCAAAAAGACGAGCGTTATCAAAAATATACGTTCCTGTATTGATTTCTTTGATTTGCTTTTCAAAATCCGAAGCATCCTTTTGCTCCACAATTTTGATCACTTCTTCCTGCTGATTACGGACAATCCGTCCATAACCAAATGGATTTTCCGCTTCTGCTGTCAAAATCGTTGCAACATTTTTGTGGTTGACATGAAAATCAATCAGATTTTTCAAGCTTTCTCCTGTGATTAAAGGAGTGTCTCCTGCAATGACTAATGTTTGCCCTGCCAAACCTTCCAGCACAGGCTCAGCCATCATCACAGCATGACCGGTTCCTAATTGCTCCGTTTGACGAACAAACTCTGTCTGCCCTGCCAATACCTGCTCCACCAGCTCTGCCTTATGTCCAACTACTGTCACAGTCTTTTCAGGTGCGATAGCAGCAACACTTCTAAATACATGTTCTAACATTGAAATTCCAGCAACTTTGTGAAGCACTTTGGGTAAATCTGATTTCATGCGAGTGCCTTTCCCAGCTGCTAAAATAACTGCATAGTTTGTCATAAATCGTCTCTTTTCTCTAAGATGTCACTACTATTATATCATTAAACCAAAATTTTTTAAATGAGGAATTAAAAAAGAAATAGAGCGTTCGGCTGTCTATTCCGAATAAATCTGTCTGAAAGTTCCCCAAACCTTTCTAGAGAAGACCCTTTTCATGGAAAAATACCTTTTTCTTCTCAAAAAAACCATTTCCCACAGGAAATTTTGTTTTTTGCTCCTAAAAAGTCCAGAATACATGAAAAAGTTCGCGGCTTATCAAAAAAAACAAATCCTCTATGTGAAAATTCGGATTTTGCTACAAATGGGCACTTCCTCCATGAGAAATTTGTCTCCTTTTATCTGGGAGAAGTCAGAATCCATGGTTATTCTTGCCAGTTGTCATAGGAGGCTGGGAAAAAACCTTGTTTGTGTTGGATTTTTTCTGAGTGAATTATAAGGCACAGTCTTCTAATCTATCGGATAAACCTTGCAAAACTCCTCCAAGACCACACTTGTCTCCTCTGAGAAAGCTAAGCCGGCTTCAGCCATCCATTCCGTGAAGAATTCCTCATGCACCTTCCGCCAATAAGCCAAAGATTTATCTCCCTCTCCTTCTTTAAAAGCGTGCTCTGCAGACACTTGATTGAAAGGGACAACCGCTACCTTGGTCACTTTAATGATACAGACAGCTTGACCCTGACCGTCTAAAATCACATCAAAGGTTCCTGCTTGAGGAATCGGCTCGCCATCTATCTGATACAAATCGTAGACCGAAGCCGTCGCAGTCTTCTCTCCTTTCAAAACTAAATCCGCCAGCTGATCTGGCTCTACACCAAATGCCCAGGCGTCTATTTTGTCGCCGATTGCGGGGTTGATTGTTTTGTATTCATTCCATAATTGTTCTGGGGTCATGGTTTCTCCTATCTGTTACTGATTTCAACTCATAAGCTGGATAAGCTCCTAAACATTGATAACCTAGCTTCTCAGCTATTTTCTTTGAGGCTTCATTGTGGGCGTCCCAGAGCGGAAAAACGCCGCATTGCAGGGATGCCAAAATCATCTTCGCCCCAAGAACAGTAGCTAAACCTTGCTGTTGATAAGTCGGTTTTGTTGCAATCTCAATTTCAATGGCTTTTTGGTAGACAAGTGCTGTCGAGACCCCAGCGACGATTTCCTGACCCTTCCGGATCACAAAGCCAAAAGCTCCGCCTTCTTGAAAGTCTTTAAAAGTTGCAAAATTCCCCTGCAAATCCTGAGACCATTCTTCCTGAGCTAGTTCTTGATAGGTTCTTTGATTAATTGCCTCCATACAGAACTGCTCCGATAACTGCTCCACGATGTTTTTCAAAACCTTGTCATCAAAATCTGCCTCATCTTTAAAAGCATAACGGGTAAAAGGAGATAAGGCTGGACAAGAGGACAAGCAGCCTTGCCAAGAAGCCTCTTCAGATATGAGAATGCGGTAGTCTGGCTTACAAAAGTCCCTATAATCCGCCAGTAATGCCATATCTGCCTGCCCAGCCAAAAAGAGAAAATCTCCTTGTTCATACAAAACGGCAGTCTCGTCTTCATTTGTATAAAACTGCCCTAACTTCGCCTTCAAACCATATCTCACCATGTTCTTTTGCCAATGTTGGAAACATTCCTGCAGTCTTGGCTCAATGCTCACTGCTTTCATTCTACTTGCCTCTTCACTTCAAACTCCAGCCACCGTCAATCTTGACAATCTCGCCCTGCATGGACTGAGCTTTTCCCGAGGCGAGAAAGAGGGTCAACTCGGCAACTTCTTCTGGTTCTATCCAACGCTTGATGGGAGTTTCGTCTGCTACCCATTGGGCTAAGCCTCCCAGCTCAAAGTCCGTTGCTGTCATACTTGTTTTAACTGCGCCCGGTGCAATCCCAAAAACCTGCACTCCCTGCTCCGCATAATCCAGTGCCAACTGCTTGGTAAATCCTGCCAGAGCATGCTTGGAAGAAGTGTAAGCATGACCACCACCGCCAGCTAAGCTAGATGCAATTGAGCACATATTGATGATGATGCCTGATTGTTTCTTCAGCATCTGCGTCAGATAATAACGAGTTAGCTCTACTGGTGTTACATAGTTAATCTCGAAAATTTCTTGGATCTCCTGAGCAGTCTGCTCCAGTAAGGGCTTGTAGTCATCCAGCACTCCAGCTGTATTACAGAGGACATCTATCTGGGGACACCAGTCAAAAACTGACTGAAGCGCCAGCGTTAAATCTTGTTGAAGAAAATGAAAATCTCCTGTCAGGTTTGGTTTTTTAGACTGGTCTACACCATAGACGTGCCAGCCATTTTCCAAAAAGAGCCGTGCCTGTGCTCGTCCAATCCCTGAACTGACTCCCGTCACCAATACTGTCTTAGTCATGAACTTCCACCCAGTCATCTGCTAAGACATCACAAGGAGTCGGACTCCACATGGAAAAGCCTTCTCCCTCGCCTGACACGTTGATGAGAAAGTACGGAGTCACTTCAAGCGCCACTCCGTTCTGCTCAATACTGTCAAAAAGCTGGACATAATTCTCAGCACCGCCCCAGCCTATGCGGACATATTTCTTTTTGGCTTTCAAACCCGGTAAAATTTCTTCAAATGTCATGATATACCTCTTTCTGCTTTTCATATTACTAGTATAGCAAAATATATTGCCAATCGCTGGCTTTTCCTTGCTTCTTATTCTTTCTTCTGTTAGACTAGCAAGAGTAAATGAATTTTGAGTGAGTATTTTTGTTTTTCATCTTTACTTTTTCTATTTTTTACGCAACATTTTAGAGAAAGGAAGTAAGATGTATGACACAAGGTACAGTAAAATGGTTCAATGCTGAAAAAGGTTTCGGCTTTATTTCACAAGAAAACGGACCAGACGTTTTTGCTCACTTTTCAGCGATTCAATCCGACGGATTCAAATCACTGAATGAAGGTGACAAAGTAATGTTTAACATTGAAGAAGGTCAGCGCGGTCTTCAAGCAGTCAATATTACAACATTAGCATAAAACAAGACAAGACTGGAAATCCCAGTCTTGTCTTGTTTTAAAATGACGTTATAATGTCAAGCTCAATTTTTACCATAAACAGTCAAAATTGCAAAGATAATGAAATGTGTAGGGACATCTACTTAGTACCTCCGCTTTTTCATTTCACTTTATACCTATTTTTGCTTTCAGCAAACGGATGAACTCTTCATTGGTTCCATTCGTTATAATAGCATTCATCACTATCTTTCTTTGCAACAATTTAGTGAAAGTATCAGTTGGAAGTTGTTCTACTAATTCTTCCCAATTGCGTTTCGTTAAACGGTTCAAATCCTTTAGGGCACTTGCTTCCAACCTTTTTCTTTCCGCTTCATTTTCAGGATAGCCCATACCAAACTCACCATCAAATAATTTATCCAATGTATATTGCAGGTTCAATTCTCCTTGCCAACCAAAATTCAACCCTAATGGCAGGGAAGCAACATTTCCTCCATTGATTCGTCCAAAGAGGAAAACATCTTGTGGGGTCTCTATATAGCCACACAAAAGACCTGGTAAACTATTACAGGCAAGCATCATACCTTGACCAGAAGAGCAACCTGTTACAACACACTGCTCCACTTTCTATTAAGAGACTAATCATCATCGCTATCTCAACATAAGAATACTGCTCGTTCTCCTCCTCGAAAATACCAAAATTCAGCACTTCGTCAGACGATTGGACTGCTTTTTTACAGATTCAAATAGCAACGAATTCATATTTCTTCGAGTGGTTCCTTGGATAACCGCAACTCTCATTTCAACTCCTTTTCCATTTTGACAAAAAGGTAACTATCGCCATTGCTTTCCTGAGGCTGCCGCCCAATCACGTTGAAACCACAGCGAAGATAGAGCTTTTGAGCTCTGTGATTAAAATCTGCAACTGAGAGAGTTAGGCTTTTTACTGAGATATTTTTTCAATAAACTGCAGAATGGTTTGTAAAAACTCTTCCCCTTGACCTTTACCACAATACTCTGGCTTCATCCCTAAACCTAGCTCTTGCTTGTCTTTGCCAACTGGAAACAAGCAAAAAAAGCCATATAATTCATCATTTTTGAGAATTTGATAATAGTGATTGCCACGCGCTTCAGGAGATAAAATTTCTTCATAATCCTCAGGATCCGCTTGCATATCATAAAAGCTATAAATTCCTTCATAATGCCAATTATTAGCAATTTCTTCTGCATTACTTTGCCTTAATGGTTCAATCTTCATAGATATCATTTCTCAAAATTCCCAATAAAAACGTTTCTGATCAGCTTTTTCCTCACAACCCAATTTTCGATAAAACTCATGAGCCTTCATTCGTGAAATACCAGAGTTTATTCGAATACCTGTGTAACCAGCTGCCACGCCCTCTTCACGAATAGCCTGCATCAAAGCTTTGCCATATCCCTGCCCTTGAAAATATGGAGCAACAGTCAAAGCCAGCAAATTGAGCAAAGACGGAAAATATAAGCAATCATAGCTAGCTGCGTGGGCACAGCCGACAATTTGACCTGCTGCATTTTCAGCTACCAAGATAAAATGATCAGACCTATCCAATAGCTCTGATAGTTTCTGACGAGTTTCTATCAAGCCAAAATCATAGCCGAGAGCAGTTGCATTGATTTCCTGAATAGCCGCTGCATCTGAAAGTTCTGCAGATCGTATCATATTCGCACCTCTTTTTCTTTCTATTATAGCAAAAAACAGCGGTAATCACTATTTAGAGATTATTTCGATATTTGCTCTAGTAACCAAGTTCTAGCATCATTCAATGGTGTGGTTGTAGCAATATCTGGCTCGATTGGAGTATTTTCATAACGATTACCCTTTCGGTCAATAATCCGAGAGACTGTCAGCTGAATTGTTGCCCCGTCATAAAGAGAATAAACCATATTTCCTGTTGTATAGCCAGCTGTTGGCTTGCCAAAAATTTTAACGTTTGGTAAGCCTTTGAAAGCTAATGTCGTCATTTCACCAGAGCTAGCTGTATTACCATTAACTAGAATTGCTATAGGAATTGTTTTAGAACTATTCTTTTCTTCTGTCTGCTTGCTTGCCAATATTTGTGATAAAGTAGTACCTATTTTTTGCCCATTTGTATATTCAAATTGAAAGAGAGTTCCATTAGGCAAAATAGCAGCTAATCCACCAATCATAGGATACATATTGCCACCGCTATTATTCTCAAAATCCACAATTACTCTCTTGTAAGTTTCCTTCGTCAATGCCTGATGTAGCATTGTACGATAAGCTTTAGCCTCTTTCTCGTTTCCCATAAATGGAAAAATAGAGCCAATTGCCTTAGCTCTATCTTACAATTTACAATTATTTCTTACATTTTTGTAAGGTAAACTCATCAATTGATTTCCGAATGTTGGTAGCCATAGATAAAATAGATAATTGTTCCAACTAGTAAGGCAAGCCCGAATGCTAGCCAAGTATCAGAGCCATACTGGGTCATGAAAGACAGGCAGATAATAATGGATAAGACAGGCGTCAGAGGTACCAAGGGAGTTTTAAATTCCCCTGCTTGAGGAAGTCCTTTATCCCTGCGCAACTTCAAAATAGCCACTGCTAACAAAATCAGATAAGCCAAGGTGCAGATGTTTAGAAAGGATGCGATACTGGCTAGCGGAAAAATACCAGCACACACTGCTGCAGCTATTCCTACCAAAATCGTTGCATTTTTCGGAACTCGACTAGTGGCGGTTAATTTCCTGAAAGACTTTGGCAATAAACCGTCACGCGCAATGCTGTAAATCATACGCGACAGAGCATAAGTCATGGAAATGCAGACAGTAATCAAAGTCAAAATAGCCACCACTGACACATAATTAGCTGCCCAGCTAAGTCCCGCACTGCGAAGCGCAAACGCGACAGCATCTGCCACATCTAGCTTGCTGTAGTGGACAATCCCTGTCAGAACCAGTGTCACCAATATATAAAGTACCGTTACAATGGACAAAGATAGCACAATTCCTCGTGGAACATTTTTTTGTGGCTCCTTAATCTCGTCCACTGCCATAGAAATAGACTCAAAACCCAAAAAGGCAAAGAACATCAGAGAGGCGCCAGCCATAATTCCAACATTGCCACCATAGAGTTTACCAAAGCCAAACGGAGCAAAATGAGACCAATTTTCAGGCTTAATAAAGAAAATCCCTACAAAGATAAAAAGGGCAAGCGCCGAAAACTTCAAGATAACCAAAGCGGAATTAAATCGCAGAGCTGCTTTGGAATTTAACAGCACTACACCAGTCACAAATACCAAAACAAGAATCGGCAGTAAGTCTACATAGGTTCCCGCTTGCGGATTAAAGGTTCCGTTGAGTGGATTTGGTATACTTAAACCAAATCCACTCAACAAGCCTTTCAAATAGGATGCCCAACCAGAGGCAACGCTAGATACCGCCGTCATAAATTCCATAATAGTCAGCCAGCCTGCTATCCAAGCTGGAAACTCACCAAGGACAGCATAGAGATAGCTATAAGCACCTCCATTTGCAGGAATTCTTGATGCAAATTCTGCATAAAAGAAAGCAGAAATACTCACGCAAAGAGCAGAAATAATAATCGAAATTACCAAAGCGGGACCAGCTAAAGTTGCAGCCGCCGTTCCGGTAATCGTGAAAATCCCCGTTCCCACCATAGCGCCAATTCCTAACAAAATCAAATCAAGCAATCGTAAATGACGACGCATGCCAGTCCGAGCTCGACTGACATCTTTTTTCCGAAAAATATTCATCCTAAACTCCAATTTATTAGATTGAATTATTCTACCATAAAAGCAATCAAAAAGGAATCCGACAGACTATTTTTTATGAAGGAAATTAAAACAGGAGTAAGATTTGACTTACTCCTGTTTTAATTACTATGTCAATAACATTTTTCATTATGCTTATCACTAATCTCCAACTTACATCGACACAATTCTACGATAACTGCGTGATGTGATGAGAAAGACAAGTACATAAACGATAAAGAAAACAGCACAAACGCCAAGCGTAACTTCCAACATCAATGTAGCATTTAAGACACCCAGAACTTTCAGCATAAGGCTCAGCATATGATAAGCAAAAGCCAGATGAACAAAGGCAAAGATGAGTGGCAAGAAGAACACCGTCAGAATTTGCTTGCGAATGGTTCGCTTGGTCTGCTTTTCATCCAGTCCCACCTTTTGTAAAATCACAAAGCGATCACGGTCTTCATATCCTTCTGAAATCTGTTTGTAGTAAATTACTAAAACCGTTCCTAGCATAAAGACAATAGATAGGAAAATTCCGATAAAGAAAACCCCACCGAGCATGCTCATGATTTCCTGCATACCTTGGATTCTTGTATAACCATACACACCGGCATTATCGGGGAGCGTCGTATTGAACTGTTTCAACTTCTTCTGATAAGTTGTATCCAAATCCCCTTTTTCCTTATCAGAAGCCTTAATATTCAATCCACCATATAATTCTGTATTAATTGTGTAGTGCTCCTTTTGTGCATCTACTATCTTTTGTGGATCATTAACAACCATAAAAAGTGACTGCGGTACAACGATATTATACTGATCCGCGACATTTCCAAGAACAAAGTCATCTTTTAAAAGTTCTTTCACTGTTAATTCTTGCTCAATCAGCTTAAGAGGTTGATCTTGCCTTACAGATATTCCTTTTGCAAAGATGGCTGTCTCATTGTCTTTTAAGTCCAACGTTTTGCCAGTCATCTTTTGATAATCAGCAGCTGAAAACAGAAGAATGTAAGCTTGTGGAGAAACTCGTGTTTCTCCTTTTGGATAAATGTCAAGCTGATTACTGTCTTGTTTTTTAATTCCCATAGAATAATATTGATAGGCATTTTTCTTAGTAACTTTTAGATGATTTTCATTTGCAAACTCTGTCAATGCTTGTTCCAATTGGGCAGCTGATACTTCTCTTCCCTTTATAGTATAGTCTTGAGGATACATCGCTTTTTTCAAATAATCAGCACCTGCATAAATGTTGATACCACCAGCTAAGGTGACTAAGACCATGGTTGACAAAATCGAAATCGTTGCTAAGCCAATCGCATTTTTCTTCATCCGAAAAATGAGATTAGAGACAGAAATCATATTGTTTGGTCGATAGTAATATCGTTTATTTTTCTGGAGCAACTGCAAAAATACCGTAATCCCTGCATTGAACAGCAGATAAGTCCCTAAAATAACAAAAAGAACCGCTACGAAAAATACAAAAATCGCTGTTATTGGGTTTTGAACACTGAGTGCTAAATAATATCCATAGACTAAAGAGGCCATACCAATAACTGTTTGGAGGAGGAGAAAACGTCCTTTTTTCTCACCACTATTTGTCTCTTTTGCCATTTGTAATGCATTCAAGCGCATGATGCGCCAGCCATTAACAATAAGCAAGCCCATAAAAATAAAGGCATAGGTGGCTACAACAAAAATCAAAACAGGCAATTGGAAAGTAGAAACCAAGACAACTTTAAACCCCATCAATTTCAATAAAAAGGCATAAATCAATTTGTCAAATATGATACCGAATCCTAAACCAATGGCTACAGTCGTCAAACCTAGAATCAAGAGTTCAATGAACACCATCGTAAAAAGATGACGTTTGTTAAGTCCTAACATTCCATAGAGTCCCAGTTCTTTCGAACGATTTTTCATGACAAAGCTATTGGCATAAAAAACGATAATCGTAGCAGCAATTGTCACGATAACCACTCCAAGAGCTAAGACAAACACCATAGACTTTGCCCCCTGTATTTTTTGCAAATGGGGATTAAAGGCTAAAGAATTAAAAATATATGAAATAGCGACGACTAAACAAGTTGCCAAAGCAAACGGGTAGTACAATCTGCGATTTTTCACTAGGTTAGAAACCGCTAGTTTTCCTGCTAATCTAAACACCTTGACTCACCTCACTTGCCATAACCGTTAAGGTATCTGAAATCTCTTGGAACATCTGGCGCTCGGTCTTATCTCCTCGGAAGATTTGATTGTACAAAATTCCGTCCTTGATAAATAGTACGCGCTTAGCACGGCTTGCCGCCGAAGTCGAATGTGTTACCATAAGGATCGTCTGTCCGCGGTCATTGATGTCATCAAAGACATCTAAAAGCGCTGCAGACGACTTAGAGTCGAGCGCACCTGTCGGCTCGTCTGCTAGCAGAATTTCTGGATTGGTGATAATAGCACGCGCCACTGCCACCCGTTGCTTTTGACCACCTGAAATTTCATAGGGAAACTTTTCCTGCAATTGGTTAATCCCCAGTTCATTACAAGTCGTGACCAACTTTTGCATCATTTCTGTGATCGGGCGGCGTGACAGAACGAGCGGCAAGAGAATATTGTCCTTGACCGAGAGCGTGTCTAACAGATTGAAATCTTGAAAAACGAAGCCTAATTTTTCCCGACGGAAGCTCGAAGCCTGACTGTTTTTGATTGTGGCGGTGTCCGTACCATTGAGAAAGACGCGTCCTTCAGTTGGCTTATCCAGCATGGCAAGAATATTTAGCAGAGTGGATTTCCCAGAGCCAGATTCCCCCATAATGGCGACATAATCGCCCTCATCTACTGTAAAATGAACATCTTTCAGTGCTTCCACTTGATTGCCTTGAAAGCGGGTTTTGTAAATTTTCTTCACGTGTTGTACGTCTAATAGTGTCATCATTTTCTCCTAACAAATTCTTATATATCTATCATACTGAAAAGAAAAGCAACTTTCCATACTTTAACCTTTCATTTTTCACTTTTATCTTACATTTTTGTAAGATTGATGAACATGATTTTTTAATTTATCCAATCTTTTAATGACTATACTGCAACCAGAAATAGTATTGACTAGAAGCACAGCCGATTTTTGTCTTTTCGATTTCTTCTTTGGAAATTTTTTCAGTTTTTGGCATTGATTTTTACTTTAATAAAATTGCTTTCATGCTCTTTCTCCTTTATTTTCTTTACACTTATATCATACAAAAATCGCTAAACAGCTGCCATAACATAACCTTTCATTTGAGCCTTAAAAACTTACATTTTTGTAAGAAAAAAGGCTTGGACAAATGTGTCCCAGCCCTTTGGATATAACTACAAGACCTAAGCTATTCTTTTGCACGATTTCTGAGTGCTTCATTGATTTTCTTTGTTTTTAGATAAATATCTAAGCGAACAAATAGCCCAATTAAAATATAAATAACAATGAAATCTAGCCAAAATTCAGCTCGCACAAGATTGAAGGCCCAGCCATTATAAATCATCATCACACAAACTACAATTAAAGTTAGGCAAAAATGAATCGTTAACTGTAGCAAATAAGAAAAACGTTCAATTTCAAACAGCAAGGAAAACAAGCCAATCAAAGCACTCATTATCAAGATACTGATGATATTAGCGGTTGTCGCTTGGGATTCTTGGATCTGAATAGCTAAGACAAGTAAATAAGCTAAGGAACCAGTGCGCAGACCTGCTAGCATAGACACTACAATTTTTTTCATGTTTGTTCCTTTCTACAAACCGAGATAATCCATCAACAATCTGACGTATTTTCGACTGACACTTGACTTAATTTTGTTTGTCAATCTAGCCGTCATATTCCCTGAAAAGCTATCCGATAATGATAACAAATGGTCAATATTGATGACAGCGTGTTTTGAAATTTGAATAAAGTTCTTACGATTAACCCGACTTTGAAAATGTGTGAGTGTTTCGGTCGTCGCATAGATACCATCCACACAATACACCATCAATGTTGTCTGATTGATGTCTGCCAAAATAATCTGATCCGTCTTTACCATGACAATTTTATCATCTGTTTTAATGGGAATAGCATTCACATAAGACGACTTGTACTGATGTAAATATTCAAAAATTTCTTTGGCTTCAGCTTCTAACTCGTCCGCTTGAATCACAACAAGTGGATCATTTGAAGGAATGGTTGGATTCATTTTGAATTTAGTCTGCAAAAAATTTCTCTAACTTTCTATCAATTTAAGCAGTTTTAGTCCACCGATTGGTAGCAAGCTGTTGGATTGTCCAAATGACAAGCAAGGTAACTAAAACTACTACAACTATATAGTATGTTTCTTTCATTGTCAATAGAGATTCCCACTTTAATTGAATGCCCATCATCTTTTCAAAATAATCTTGCGCTGCTGTATTATGATGAAAAGCAGTAGCTAAGCTATCTTTCATCATTACTTGTCTAAAGAGAGAAGCAATATATGTGGAGGGAGTACATTTCATTATCGTTTGAGCAAATGACGGAAGAACCCCTATTGGAATATAGGTTCCAACTAAGAAACCAGAGGCAGCTCCGATAATCGTTGCTAGCTTTCCAAGCGTATCTACTGATTTGAAGTGATTCACAAGAATACCATTGAAAATCGAACATAAGAGTGCATTGAGCACCATAATAAGGAGGATTTGAGGAAGCAAAGTCAAATCAACGACAATCTGATCGTCCCAGATAAAGTAGCCTTCCATGACAGTAAACATGATGATCTGCATCAAAAATCCAATGATGGCAGTACTCAGAAGGTAACTGATAGACAAGCCCCAGCGTCCCAAATCTGTCAGAACTAGGTCTTGTGTTACGTTACTTTCTCTATCTTTCGCTAGTTGGGAAAAACTCGAAAAGGTTGTGGTTAACCCTGTAATGGCAAGCGTTCCACCAATCAACCACGAATCCAATAACTGATTGGTATGAGGGACTTGACTCCAAGAGGTCTTGATATTTGCTTTCAAAAAAACTAAGTACAATATAAAGGAAATCATGGCTCCAAGAAGGGATAAAACCACTCCACTACGATTACGAAAATATAGTAAAAAATTTCTTTTAATGATTATTATCATTTTAACGTACCTCTCTTCCTGTCAACGCCATAAAAGCATCGTCCATTGTTCCTGGTCGAAATTCAAATTGTCGAATAAAAGAGCGACCACACGTTAGAATCTCTAAAGCCTTTTCTGTCGTTTCTGGGTGAATCAACAGTTCATTCACTCTTACTTCCTCAAAAGGAATCTCTTCCTTCAAAATTTCTTTAAAATCAGCAGTATCGGTCACGAATACCTTGAGAAAATTCTGAGCATACTGCTCTTTAATCCGATTAGCAGAGCCTTTAGCAATCACTTGACCGTGATCCACAATATAAATCATATCTGCATCATCTGCTTCATCTAAATAATGAGTGGTTAAGATAACCGTCATCTTCTCTTTTATTTGCAACTGGTGAATCAGCTCCCAAATGGCTTTCCTAGTTTGAATATCTAAACCCGTAGTTGGTTCATCAAGAAAGAGAATATCTGGGCTATTCAGCAGAGCACGGGCAATATCCACTCGTCGTTTTTGTCCACCTGATAAAGTCCCATATAATTGCGTTGAGAAATTTTGCAATCCCAATTGATTCACTAAGTTATCAACTTTTCCTTTATCAATATCCTTATATTGACCTGCTCTGATTTCTAAATTTTCTTGCACCGTTAGCATATCATCTAAAACACTGTTTTGGAAAACAACACCTAATTTAATGGGGTTATCATACAGTATCTCTCCTGCCGTAGGTTGCAAAAGCCCTGTCAACATTTGAATCGTTGTAGACTTTCCAGCACCATTTGGTCCTAAAATAGCGGTAAAACTTCCTGTTTCAATCTGAAGATTCAAATCATTCACAGCTTGCTTATTATCATAGACTTTGCTAAGATGGCGTGTTTCTAGTAGCATAACGTTCCTCCAATAATTTATTTTACGAACTTATCATACTCCTCACTTTTAAAAAAATCTCGCACTTTTGGATAAGAGGTTCTACTAACTAGATAAGAAGTCAGATTTACAAGATAAAAACCACTCGCCAAAAGACGAATGGTTCAAAATACTTATCGTGCTACAATCTTTTGGTAGCTTCTGGAGGTTATCACAAACACTAAGATGTAAACTAAGAGGAAGACACCGCAAGTGGCTATTGTTGTTTGAATGAGTAACGGCACATTTGTTGCACCTAAGAGAGCTACAATCAGCTGCAACATATGAAAAGCAACAGCGATATGAAGAAAGGCAAAGATAAGTGGTAAGAAGAAAACTGTTAAAATTTGTTTGCGAATCGTTGCTTTCGTTTGCTTCTCATCCAGTCCGACTTTCTGCAAAATGATAAATCCTTCACGATCTTCATAACCTTCTGAAATTTGTTTGTAATAAATCACAAGAACTGTCCCAAGCAGGAAAATCGTAGAAAGGAAAATTCCGATAAATAGAAGAGTCCCAATCACACCCTGATATTCTTTTTCAATGTGATAACGCTCAGAAAGACTGATATTGCCACTTTCCTGACCTTGTTGCTGAAGAGCATTGAAAATACTTTCTTGGAGATCAACCTGTTTATTGGAAGATTGGATACCGATGTAGTAAGTATAGAAAGATTTCAGACCGACTTGACTGGGATTATTGACAACCATATACATGTTTTTTTCTGATACCATACCAGATGTATTGACAATCTTGCCATGTGCAAAATCCGTTGTCAAATACTCTTTGATATTCCACAATTTTCCATTGATGGTAAGAGCTTGCTTTTGATTGATTTGAAGATTTTTTGCATATAGAAGTGCTTCATTATCAGCCAAATCAACGGTTTTTCCTGTCATTTTTTCGTACTCTTGACGACTGATGACAAGGAGAGGAGCAATCATATTTTGAACTTCTTCTACACTTAGTCCATCCGTCGTTTCGGCAATAGTCAGCTGATTGCCATTGATTTTTGAAATCATAGAAAATTGATAACTATAATTTTCATACTTGGCATCTGTCAAGCCTTTTTCCCGTGCTACTTCTTTGACTGCTTGTAAAATTGCTGCATTTTTATCCGTCTTTGCGCTTGTAACCATGATATTATAATCCTTTGGATACAAAGTTGTCAGATAGTCTTTCCCACCCACATAGATATTAATAGAGCCAACCAAGGTCACCAGTAGCATGGTTGAAAGGATTGAAATCGTAGCTAAGCCTGCAGCATTCTTACGCATACGAGAAATCAAATTAGAAACAGAAATAAAATTCTGCGTTTTATAATAGTACTTCTTTCTTTTCTTTAAAAATTGCAAAAGCGTAATCGTTCCAGCGTTAAAGAGGAGGTAGGTTGCTAAAACGACCATGAGAACTGCGATAAAAAAATTCAAAATCGCAGCAACTGGTTTCTCAACTGTGAGTGCGATATAATAAGCCGCAGCCAGAAATCCTAACCCCACAAGTGTCTGTAAGCCAAGAAATCGTCCTTTTTTCTCCCCAGCCTTCTTTTCTCTCATCAAATGAAGCGAGCTGTAACGAAGCAGGCGCGTGGAATTTAAAAAGAGAATTAGCGCAAAAGCCACACCCAGACTAGCTAAAACGGTGAAGATATTCGACCATTGGAAAGTTGAGGCAATCACTACTTTCATTCCCATAAATTTCAGTAAAACTGCAAAAAGCAATTTGTCTAAAAGAAAACCCAAGCCAATTCCAAGTCCGACAGTCACTAAGAAAAAGTAAAGCATTTCAAAGAAAGTCATCAGCAGCATGTGCCGCTTCTCCATTCCTAAGATACTGTACAAACCAAGCTCCCGTGAGCGATTCTTCATGACAAAACTATTGGCATAGGTGATAAGGATAAGAACTGCAATCTGAACGACCCAAATCCCAAATTGCAGGGTCATACGAGCCGCCGAACCGCCGTAACTAGCTTCTAGATTTGGACTGTAAGCGAGCGATACGAAACTATACAAAATCGCTGTTGCCACAATCGTTGCTAGAGCAAATGGATAATACAGACTGCGATTTTTTATCAGGTTTGAGACTGCTAATTTATTCGTTAGTTTGAACATAACCACTCACCTCACTTGCCATAACCGTTAAGGTATCTGAAATTTCTTGGAACATCTGCCGCTCTGTTTTATCGCCTCGGAAAATTTGATTGTACAAAATTCCGTCCTTGATGAACAGTACTCGCTTAGCTCGGCTTGCCGCCGAAGTCGAGTGCGTTACCATAAGAATCGTCTGTCCGCGGTCATTGATGTCATCAAATACATCTAAAAGCGCCGCAGAAGACTTAGAATCGAGCGCCCCTGTTGGCTCGTCTGCCAGCAAAATTTCTGGATTGGTGATAATAGCACGCGCTACTGCCACCCGCTGCTTTTGACCACCGGAAATTTCATAGGGGAATTTTTCCTGCAATTGGTTAATCCCCAGTTCATTACAAGTAGTAACCAACTTTTGCATCATTTCTGTAATCGGTCGGCGTGACAGAACGAGCGGCAAGAGGATATTGTCCTTGACCGAGAGCGTGTCTAACAGGTTGAAATCTTGAAAAACGAAACCTAATTTTTCCCGACGGAAGCTCGAAGCTTGACTGTTTTTAATCATCGCTGTATCCGTGCCATTGAGAAAGACGCGTCCTTCGGTTGGCTTGTCTAGCATGGCAAGAATGTTGAGCAGAGTGGATTTCCCAGACCCCGACTCACCCATGATAGCGACATAATCACCTTTGTCCACCGTAAAATGAATGTCTTTCAGTGCTTCTACTTGGTTGCCTTGAAAGCGAGTTTTGTAAATTTTCTTCACATGTTGTACGTCTAATAGTGTCATCATTTTCTCCTTTTAAAATCCAAAATATAACTGTTGCGCTGATTGACTCACTTCATAGCCAAATTGCGCTTTTTCAATATCTTTTAACACTTGGTTGAAGCAATTGCTTGTCTTGTTTCAATAAAATTTTACCATATTTATCCTCAGCTTTCTTTTTCCAATCTTCCTATTGTAGCCAATTCATCATCGTCCAATTTTTCATCTACTTGTGTACGAGGTAAGCGATACATGTAATCAACCATAAATGTGCTGGATAAAAGATATAAAAGAAATACTTGCTCCACTTGGTCGCAGGACCGCGCTCACCATTATAAAGTGAAATGAAAGGCAGTACTGTAATAAAGAGCCAATCTGAATTATAAAACATCATTAACAGCGTGTCACTCCATGACGGATAAATCTGAATACTCATACAAAATAGGACAACCGTTAAAATACCATACAGAAGATTGCGTAGGTTTTTCTTTTCCCTGCAAGTATAGGTAATCAACATAAATGGAATAATGACCATACCACCTTCTATCACAAAACCAGCAAGCAAGCAAACAACAATGCCTAAGATAAAGCGAATAGGCTGGCGTTTAATGTCAACTGGCTTGCTCGTTTGGTTTATGCCAAAAAAGATATTGAGGACAAGTACACCGCAAGCCAAGGTTAAGAAAATATTATTATATATCTGAACTCCTTTAGACTGAAACAGCAAATTGAGAATCGTATTTCCGACAAACATGATAGCTGACCATAAAAAGAGGCGTATATTATAAAGCAGACGACTTCGAGTATATAAGAAGCCTTCGACCGCTGCAAATGCAAACCAAACTGCTACGCAGCGTGTTAAAGCATGAAAAATGCTCGCCCATTCGCCTGACAGTAAGCCTGGTATTTTTTCAAGGTGATCAAAGACCATTAAAAAAGCCATTAAGAGCTTGAGCTGAAAAGCGTTCAATCCTTTTGTTTTCATGACTGTCTCCTCTGTTAAACATCATTCATTTTCTAAACTTATGATACAAAAAAAGAAAGGCTGCTACCATAACATAACCTTTCATTTTTAGAGGCTAACCTTACAATTTTGTAAGATTGCATTTATTCAAACAATAATTTCTTTTCTTTAAAAGTAATCATAATGGTTGTGCCCTCACCGACCACCGACTGCAAATGCAACTCATGCCCCAGTTCATCCGCAATTTTCTTAGATAAATAGAGTCCCAAACCGGATGACTGGTGCGTTAGACGCCCATTGTAGCCGGAAAAGCCACGCTCGAATACACGCAGAAGATCCGCATCCTGAATCCCTAAGCCAGTATCTTTCATATACAAGGTATCTTCCTTAAAGAAAATTTCAATACCACCTTGGCTGGTGTATTTGAGACTATTTGAGAGTACCTGTTCTAAAATGACGACAAACCATTTTTTATCTGTAATAATGGTGTGATTCAAATCATGCAAATTTAGACGAAGACCTTGCTGAATAAAGAAAATGGCATACTTTTTGACAACATCTTTGACCAAGTCTTCTATATTTTCTCTTTTCACGACTAAATCATCATGAAAACTTTCCAACCGCAGGTATTGCAAGACTAAGTTTGTATAAGAATCAATCTTAAACAGTTCTTGCTCTAACTGATTTTTCAGTGTCTGCTCTTGTAAATCCTCCACCAAGAGTTTGCTCGCAGCAATCGGCGTCTTGATCTGGTGCACCCAAAGTGTATAATAATCTAATAGATCACTCTGCTTTGCTTGATGCTGTAATTGCAGCTCTTTTTTGTCCTTTTCTAAAGTTTCGATTTTGGAGAAAAGTAATGTTTCCAAGGGAGTTTTTACTTGACTTTCTCCATATAAAACAGCGCGACGAAAAGTTTGATATTGTTTAACAAAGTCAAAGACGAATCCTATCAAGCTAACCAAGAGCAAGAGCAACATGACATACCGTAAAACAGCACGTTCACTTTCAAAAAGGTAAAAAAAAGCAAACAGTAGACTATAAAAAATAAGTAGCAACAAACATAAAAATTGACGCGAGCGGAAGTAATATTTGAAAAATAGACGCTTATTCTGATGATCCATTGGTTAATCCGTAGCCTATACCTTTCTTTGTTTCAATGAAATTCTTGAGACCGACTTCTTCTAATTTTTTCCGCAACCGTGCCACATTGACCGACAAGGTATTGTCATCAATGAAAAAATCACTATTCCAGAGCTCTTTCATCAGGTCATCACGCGCGACAATACTGCCAGAATGCTCAAACAGCACGCGCAAAATCTGAAATTCATTTTTGGTCAAGGTAATGACTTCACCTTCATAAACCATATCCATGGACTTGAGATTGAGAATAACTCCATGATATTCCAGTAAGCTTTGATCCGTTCCAAACTCATAAGACCGCCGCAACAATCCTTGCACTTTAGCAAGAAGGACATTATTGTCAAATGGTTTTGTGACAAAATCATCTCCACCCATATTGATTGCCATGACGATATCCATTGCTTGGTCTCTTGATGACAAAAACATAATGGGCACTTTAGAAATCTTGCGAATTTCTTGACACCAGTGGTATCCATTAAAGAGAGGCAAGCCGATGTCCATTAGCACTAGATGCGGCTCTTCCTTGACAAAACTCGTCAAGACTTGCATGAAATCCTCTACTGCAACCACTTCAAATCCCCATTGCTCCAGCATTTTTTTGACTTGTTGGCGAATGACGGCATCGTCTTCTACTAATAATATCTTGTGCATTCTATCCCTCATTTCCGCTTTCTTTCTCTATTATAACAAAGACTTGGGAAAATATGCTATACTAACAATAGATTTTCAGAAAAGAGAGCCTTTATGGGAAATATTTTTAACTATTTAGAAGATGTACAATACGACAGTATCTACAATCAGCCCTTTACAGAGCTGGATATTCTGCTTTTGACCGAGATTACGTATCTAAACTATGACACAATCGTCACGGACGGTCTTGACCTGCAAAAAGCCAGCCGTTTAACTGATGTGCCACAATATATGCCCCAAGAAAACTCCATGATGAATACCAAACACCGCTTGGCACTCTTGCAGCAGGCAGCAAGTGTCAAACGCTATAAGAACATCAAACTCTTAGGTTATGTGAATGATATTGACTTAGATGTGCAAAAACAATTTGCTGCTATGACTTATAAGATTGATTTGGATACCTTCGTCATTGCTTTTCGCGGAACGGATGATTCCATTATCGGTTGGAAAGAAGATTTTCACATGACTTATATGGAGCATGTCCCTGCGCAGCAAACTGCTGTACGCTACGTTCAAAAGGTCATGCAGGCATTTCCAACAGCCACCTTTATCTTGACCGGACATTCCAAAGGTGGTAATCTAGCGACTTATGCTAGCAGCCAAGTAGAGCCTTCTTTGCAAGATAGAATCAAGCAAATCTACAGTTTTGATGCTCCAGGATTAAACCATACGATTATTGAAACAGAGGGTTATCAAAGCATTGCTTCAAAAATCAAACGCTACATTCCTCAAGGCTCTATCGTCGGGATGATGCTGGAAACGCCTAAGCAAGCTCACATCGTTAAAAGCGTAGCCATTGGTGGAATTGCCCAGCATGACACTTTCTCTTGGCAAATTGAAAATGAGCACTTTGTCTTACTTGACACGCTCAACCCAGACAGCATTCAGACAGACAAAACTCTAAAAGAATGGGTGGAAACTGTTCCTGATGACGAGCTCAAAGATTTCTTTGATGTCTTTTTCGGTCTCATTTTAGACGCTCAGATTACGTCCATTGATGAATTTTTCCAACCCAACAGTATCAAGAAAGTGCTAACTATCGTCCAAAATGCCCACGCCCTTACCGAGCAAGAAAAAGAAATGCTGAACCGCTTAACTCGGCTCCTCATTTCAATCCGTTACCAAGCTTGGATTGATGATTTTAAAACACCCAACCCAGCCACTTTTATGACCGATATGCGGGGAAATTGGGCGAGCCTGACGGAGAGATTTTCATTTTTAAATAAAGATGAATAGTACATCATCATGTTTTATACTACAAAAGGGAGTCCTGTCTCACTCCCTTTTTTTAACTACTACTCAAATAGGTCGTCCGACCCTCGGATGAAGTAAATCTATTTTCGTGAAGGTTGTCCGACCCTCAGACGGAGCAAACTTCTTTTCAGGCAGGCTATCCGAGCCTCAGACGAAGTGAACCACTTTTCAGGCAGACTGTCCGACTCTCGGACGAAGTGAACTACTTTTTAGGCAGGCTATCTGACCCTCGGACGAAGTGAACTACTTTTTAGGAAAATTATCCGACCCTCAGACGTGGGGAAACAATTCTTAGATAAGCCGTTGATGTAGGTAATAGACTACCAATTTCTTTTATTCCATTGACCGGAACGATAAACAAAGCGAGGCTGAGACATTATTGTCCCAGGCTCATTTTTAATTCTAATCTTCCTGTGGGCTCACCCAATCAAGCTACCATTTGGTACATTTTGATCTACTGTGAGCAGAGTTAGTTGATTACCATATTCTGCTGAGAGGATCATGCCTTGGCTGATACGTCCCATCATCTTGCGTGGTTTGAGGTTCGCTACGATTTGGACTTTCTTGCCAACCAATTCTTGCTCGTTTGGATAGTATTTAGCAATCCCAGACAGAATTTGACGATCTTCGCCGTCTCCCGCATCCAAGCGGAATTGAAGCAATTTATCAGAACCTTCAACTTTAGAAACTTCTTTAACCTCTGCGACACGGAGTTCTACTTTGTCAAAATCGTCAAACTTGATTTCCTTGCGGTTGAGTTTGAGTTCTACTTCTTCTGGCTCCCATTCCTTTTCAATGGCTGGCTTATTAGCTTCCATTTGCTCCTTGATATAAGCAATTTCTTCTTCCATATCTAGACGTGGGAAGATTGGCGTGCCTTTGGCAACTACTTTGACACCTGTCGGAAGTCCTGCTAAATTTAGATTTTCTAGGTCAAAATCTGCCCCTAAACCAAGCTGTTCCATGATGGCATTTGATGTGGTCATCATAAATGGCTGAATGAGGTGAGCCACCACGCGCAGGCTGGCTGCCAAATGCGCCATAACCGCTGCTAAGTCATCACGTTTAGCTTCATCCTTAACCAATACCCACGGAGCTGTCTCATCAATGTATTTATTGGTACGAGAAATAATATTCCAAACCGCTTCAAGGGCGCGTGGATAATCCACAGCATTCATTTGTTTGTGGTAGATTGCGATATTTTCTACTACTACTGCTGCCAAGTCCGCATCAAATTCTGTCACATTCTCTTTATAAATCGGCACTTGACCGTCAAAATACTTGTTAATCATGGCAACCGTGCGGTTGAGGAGGTTACCGAGGTCATTGGCCAACTCATAATTAATGCGCCCAACATAATCTTCTGGCGTGAAGGTTCCGTCAGAACCGACCGGCAAACTGCGCATGAGATAATAGCGAAGCGGATCAAGTCCGTAGCGTTCAACCAACATTTCTGGGTAAACGACATTTCCTTTAGACTTGGACATCTTACCATCTTTCATGACAAACCAACCGTGGGCAATCAGACGCTCTGGCAATTTCATATCCAACATCATGAGCATAATCGGCCAATAAATGGAGTGGAAGCGCAGAATGTCTTTGCCAACCATGTGGAAGACTGTACCATTCCAGAACTTATCAAAGTTGGCATGGTCATCTTGACCATAACCAAGAGCTGTTGCATAGTTGAGAAGGGCATCAATCCATACGTAAACCACGTGCTTAGGATTGGAAGGTACCTTTACCCCCCAAGTAAATGAGGTACGCGATACAGCCAAATCTTCCAAGCCTGGCTCAATAAAGTTCTTGATAATTTCATTCATACGGCCATCAGGCTGAATAAAATCTGGATGGGCATGGAAAAATTCTACCAAACGGTCGGCATATTTACCCAAACGCAAGAAGTAAGATTCTTCTGAAACCCATTCCACTTCGTGACCTGACGGAGCAATTCCCCCTGTCACCTTGCCGTTTTCATCACGGAAGACCTCTTCTAACTGACTTTCTGTAAAGAATTCCTCATCCGAAACAGAATACCAACCAGAATACTCACCTAGATAAATATCATCTTGCGCCAGAAGACGTTCAAAAACATCTGCTACTACTTTTTCATGGTAATCATCCGTCGTACGGATAAATTTATCGTAAGAAATATCAAGAAGTTTCCAAAGTTCCTTAACACCAACTGCCATGCTGTCAACATAGGCTTGCGGTGTAATACCTGCTTCTTCCGCTTTCTGCTGAATCTTTTGACCGTGCTCATCAAGCCCTGTCAAATAAAAAACATCATAACCCATGAGACGTTTGTAACGAGCAAGGACATCGCAAGCAATGGTCGTATAAGCACTCCCAATATGGAGCTTACCGCTTGGATAGTAAATTGGCGTTGTAATATAAAAATTCTTTTCAGTCATAGCTTTTCCTTTCAAGGCAAATGAAACCTCATATTTGATAACACTTTATTATAACATATTACATAGTTTTTTAAATAAAAAATAGAGTTGATTTATGCTACACTCATAGTTATTAGTATATTATTCTTGCTTAAATTTTATGATTAGTATAAAATAGTGATATTGCATTAATTGTTTTACATTAATTTAGTTATAAATGAATTCTAGTTTTCTACACTACATTTTATGAGAAATTATATAAATGGACGAAAAACGAATGAAAATGATAGGATGGATGGCAACATTCATGTCTGTCATGATGTATGTATCTTATATACCACAAATTATGGATAATTTAGCTGGACATAAGGGAAACTTTATCCAACCTTTGGTAGCTGCAATTAACTGTAGCCTTTGGGTTTATTATGGTTTGTTTAAAAAAGAACGCGATTTACCACTTGCTGCTGCAAATGCTCCAGGTATTGTATTTGGATTTATTACTGTACTAACAGCAATGTTCTAACCCTGATTGAATTCTCTTACTGTCCTATCTGACAGTAAGGATTTTTGTTGACAGTTCTTACAAGAATAGAATTACAAACAAAAATTCTGATTTACTCAAAAGCAAAAGCTCTATCTGAATGGACTAGTCAGATAGAGCTTTATTTTTTATATTTGTACCATTTTAGAAAAAGATTTTTTAATATTCCTTTGCTATCTTTAATGCTATCTGTCTTTTAACTATAATTTCAACAGCAGCTTCATTTTTCACCTTTTTATTTCAAATAAGCTTCACAGCTCCTTTATCTTGATTTCTCTGCAAGATTCCTAGCAAAATCTCCTTTTCTATTTTTTGCTTTTATCTATTCAAAAAGGAAAATACTCTTAATACGTCACAACGCTCAAGTTACCACTTTCATATTCTGCGATGAAGATATTAGAAATATCAGTATAGCCTTCCTTAGCGAGCCTCTCGATTAACCATTCTTCTGTTTTGTCAATAGACTCTAAAATATCAATCTGGACAACACCGTCTGTGATAATGGGGTATTTCGGATTTTCTTCACCTGCCTGTACGACAATAAGCTGACCGTTTTGTTCCATGACTGCTCGTTTAACTTGCTTTAGTTGAAAAATTCCTTGACTACGCAACTTCAGAGCCACATCAGCCGCTGAAAGGCCAACGGAGCGGCAAGCTTCAGGGCTCAACTTCCCGTGCTGAATCAGGGTAGTCGGTTTACCATCAATCAAATGCTTGACTGCCCGAACATTGTTATTGAGCCATTTTAGAGTCAAGACCAAGATCGTCCACATAATGAGGATGATCGCATACTGGAGAATGTTAATAGAACTATTGTAAATCACCCCACCAATAATACCACCTAGAACATAATTTTGAATCTGGTCGATCGCGGAATTAGGTGCCAGATTTCCTTTTCCTGTCACATTGATAACAAACACGAGTGAAAACAGCCCCAACGCTAATTTAATCAAGATTTCAAGAAAATTCAATGTCATTTTTTAACCTCCACTAATTTGATATCTGTTGTCTTACGCAATTTAATTTTTTCCAGTAAGTACTTATCTGGCTCACTGCCACTCATAGCTCGATAAAAATCTTTTCCAACTTTTAAAATTGCTCCATCCGTCGCAGCTGAAGTGTTAACATAAACCTCTGACTTATCTACTCCCAAATCTTTTGAAATAACTTCAATAAAATGAAGAGAAGTTTGGAACTGGTTATTAGAGGCTTGATTGGTCTGAAAAGTGCTAATCCCAATCAGAACGATAGCAATCAAAGACAAAATGGAGATAATCGCCAATTCACGAAATTTCGAATCGCGCTTATTTCGATAAGCCTTAAAAGCAAAAAAACCTGTCACAAGTAACAACAAAATAGAAAGTCCAACCGTCACCCAGTTTTGCTGCCTGATTTGACTCAAAACATAATCATAAGAATAAAATTTCATTTTTTCTCCCTCTATTTTCTCGGCCTATTCTAGAAAATTTTTCAATATTTTTCAATATTTCTAGAAATCGTATTTTAACAAGATAATAGGAGCGAGACAAAAATCAGCAACTTAAAGAGTTCAATTTTGTCGTCCCGCTCCCACAACGATAATTAGACTAAAAAAGTTTCAAGCTAAACAGCAAATGAATCAGTGTATCCTTTTAGATAACCAGTAAGAATAAATCATTGGCACTCTAATCATAATGATTAGAGTAAAAACAAGCACGAACGTAACTGCAATCTGAACGAAACCATTAAAGAAAATGATAATACCACCAATCACCCAAATTTTACCAGCCAGGCGGTGTGTTCGTATCCAATTATCATCATTATCCAAAGTCCATGGGAAACGTATACCAACCGTATAATTGCGACGAGTTTTTGGCATGTAATTCCCAATAGCAATAAATAGAACTCCTAAAAACATACCATTCATCAAAGCATGATTAACTGCATAACCCAAGGCTTGCGCGTAAATAGCTGTCATGACTAAACAAGATGTCAAAGGAATAATCCAATAAACCAGATGCCACATTTTCAAGCTAATATTCTTAGATTTAGGATCCTTGCTAGTCACAAATAAACAAAACCAATGTATAAGCAGCAGAAAACTAGGAATACCAAAAACTGTAAACCCTCGACTACTGAATCCATTTACTTGATTCGAAAAATCAAAATGCGTTGCCATCGTTTCTGGTAGCCGATCCCAAAAGAAACAACCCACAAGCACAGGCAACAGAATCATAACAGTTGTTAGTCCTAATATTTTTTTATTCATTTTCATCTCTTTTACTTCCTTTCAAGTCTGCTAACCACACCATCATATCCTCCAACACAGACGTATTGAGTTCATAGTAAATAAAGTTTTTCTCCCGTGTTTCCACAACCAAATCCGCCTGCTTCAAGACATTGAGGTGGTGCGAAATGGTGGCTCCTGTCAATTCAAACTGGTCTGCTATTTCCCCAGCAGACATCTTGTCCATTTTTAACAAATCTAAAATCTCTCGTCTCACAGGATGAGATAGGGCCTTGAAGGTATTAGTAAAACTCATGAGTTTCCCTCTTTTCTTTTTGTAAAATGGCTAGCGCTAAACACAAGAAAGGTAAAACTGCCAGAAGTCCTGTGGGTGTCGGACCTAGAATACGCAAGGCTAATGCTTTTTCTGTTGGCAATTGAAATAAAAGACCCACGCCAACAATGGCATTAACAGCACCGTGCAAGAGTGCTGGAGCCCAGATAGAATTCGTCTTTTCCATCACCCAACTTAATAAAACGCCTAAACTAAAACAAAAAACAAACATTGCAAGCGATCCCAGCCAAGGATATGCAAAATAAGTTAGTCCATAATTATATCCCTGCAAATTAATCGGCAGATGGCCAAATACGACTTCCAGAAACCTTCTAAAATCCCTTATCTGGAAACAGCGGGATACAAAACCCTTATCCGACTCAAAAAGCGGCGCTTTCGCTGTAAGAACTGTGGAAAAATGGCTGTCGCCGAAACCTCCCTCGTCCAGAAAAATCACCAGATTGCCTCTGCAGTCAAACAGAAAATCGCTCAATTACTGGTTGAGAAACAAGCCATGACCGATATTGCCCACAGGCTCTCGATCTCAACTTCAACCGTCATTCGCAAGCTCAAGGAATTCAAATTTGAAACCAACTGGCAGAGACTGCCAGAAATCATGAGCTGGGATGAGTATAGCTTCAAGAAAGGGAAGATGAGCTTTACCAGCTTCTGCTCTTTCACTTTCAGGAAAAGCAAGCTAATCATTTCTTCGATCTGATTGAGGAGGTTATTTCTGATGTTCACCCAATTTTTCAAACCGTCTTTCGGACTTTCCTGAAGGACAGAGACAAGATTCTCAATGCCTTGGAACTGCCCTACTCCAACGCCAAGCTGGAAGCGACTAACAATCTCATCAAGGTCATTAAGCGAAACGCTTTTGGATTCAGGAACTTTGACAACTTTAAGAAACGCATTCTCATCGCTTTGAACATCAAAAGAGAGAGAACGAATCTCGTCCTCTCTCAATCTTAGCTTTTCATCAACCCACTACAGTTGACAAAGAGCCTGCTTTTTTTGATAGAATCGAGACATTATTGTCCCAG